>JBFLYJ010000171.1:0-6936 GCA_040756635.1 Nitrospirota bacterium | reverse complement strand
CTCCTGTCGTAGAATTTAATGTCCGACATAATGCTTCGGAGCACCGAAACCTGCTCTGAAGTATCATAGATTGTGAAGTTCTTTCTATACCCGAGATGTTCTATCTCGCGTCTTAATATCCTGAGGCAGAGGGAGTGAAATGTAGATATGACAGGCGCCCCGTTTTGCCCTTTCACCATGGCCCTGACCCTGACCCTTTCCTTCATCTCCCTGGCCGCCTTATTGGTGAAGGTCACTGCCAGCACAGACCCTGCATTGACCCCGGTATGTATTAAATATGCGGTCCTTGTGGTTATCACTCTCGTTTTGCCTGAACCGGCCCCCGCAAGGATGAGCAGCGGGCCTTCGGTGTGCATGACGGCTTCTTTTTGTCTGGGATTAAGGCGTGCTATTCTTTTATATATGTCCATGAAATATCTCTTCCCTTTCGGACGATAATTTGTTTATACCGTAGTTCCGCTGGCCCGCCTTGCAGTAAATACTGATTGATAAACAGTATACGCAACGTCGTAATTACGGAATGATGTGTTGCATTGATCAGCAGAAATGCCGGAGCAAAAACATCAGGCCGATTTATATTAAGGATTTAATCACAATAAGGCAATAAAGTAAGAGGCCCATGAACTCGCAATAGAGAAAAGAAGGAAGCAGAACTCATTCAAGCCTTCAACCGACACTCTTTCAACCTCTGACGATTCCGCGCTCCAGGGATATATTGTGGTATACTTCAAAGTCATATTACAGGGCCGGATGGCTGTCCGCCGCGCTAATATCGAAGAAAGGATTTAAAAAAACCATGAGTACTGAACCTAATAAAATTATTTATTCCATGATCGGCGTAAGTAAATATTACGATAAAAAACCGGTACTGAAAGACATCTATCTCTCATATTTTTACGGCGCCAAGATCGGTGTAATCGGTCTCAACGGATCAGGCAAAAGCTCCCTTTTGCGTATTCTTTCAGGAAGGGACAGGGAGTTTAACGGAGAGACGGTGCTTTCTCCCGGACACACGGTTGGTTATCTTGAACAGGAGCCAGAACTGGACAACGACAAGACCGTGCGTCAGGTTGTTGAGGAAGGGGTGCAGGAAACAGTAAATGCCCTTAACGAGTACAACAGGATCAATGAAAAATTTGCTGAATCGATGTCGGACGAAGAGATGAGCAAGCTTATTGAACGGCAGGGAGCGGTACAGGAGAAACTGGACGCCATGGACGCTTGGGATTTGGACTCACGCCTGGAGATGGCCATGGACGCCCTGCGCTGTCCGCAGGGGGACACTCCGGTGAAGGTACTCTCCGGAGGGGAAAGGCGACGTGTAGCACTTTGCAGGCTTCTGCTGCAGAAACCGGACATCCTGCTTCTGGATGAGCCTACGAATCACCTTGATGCAGAGACAGTGGCATGGCTGGAACACCACCTGAAAAGCTATCCGGGAACTATTATCGCAGTGACCCATGACCGCTATTTCCTCGATAATGTTGCGGGATGGATACTGGAACTGGACCGCGGGCAGGGCATCCCCTGGAAGGGGAATTACTCCTCATGGCTGGATCAGAAGAAAAACCGCCTGCAGCAGGAAGAGAAGGCGGAGAGCGACCGGCAGAAGACTCTGCAGCGTGAGCTCGATTGGATCAGAATGTCGCCTAAGGGGCGGCACGCAAAGTCCAAGGCGCGCATCAGTTCCTACGAGGCGCTTCTGGCCCAGGACGTTGAAAAGCGGTCAAAGGAACTTGAACTTTATATTCCTCCCGGACCCCGGCTTGGCAGCGTCGTAATCGAAGCTAACGGCGTGGGCAAGGCTTATGGCGAAAATATCCTTATGGAAAGTATGACCTTTTCACTTCCTCCGGGCGGTATAGTCGGCATCATCGGTCCCAACGGGGCAGGAAAGACCACCCTTTTCCGTATGATCACGGGGCAGGAAAAAGCGGACTCCGGTACGTTCAGGACCGGCGAAACGGTAAAGCTGTCATATGTCGACCAGAGCCGCGATGACCTGGACCCTGACAAGACTATCTGGGAGGTCATCTCTGACGGCCTGGATGTAGTCCCGCTGGGCAGGAAAGAGGTCAATTCACGGGCCTATGTGGCGCGTTTTAATTTTTCAGGCAGTGACCAGCAGAAGAAGGTCTCGATGCTTTCCGGGGGAGAGAGAAACCGCGTGCACCTGGCACGTATGCTTAAGGAAGGGGCCAATGTGCTGCTGCTGGATGAGCCGACTAACGATCTCGACGTCAATACCATGCGCGCCCTGGAAGAGGCCCTGGAGAATTTTGCGGGCTGCGCCGTAGTAATCAGCCACGACCGCTGGTTTCTCGACCGCATCGCAACGCATATACTCGCCTTCGAAGGGGACAGCCAGGTGGTCTGGTTTGACGGCAACTATTCCGAATATGAAGATGACAGGAAGAAACGGCTTGGGGCGGCAGCGGACCTGCCTCACAGGATCAAGTACCGGCACTTGACGAGGGGATAAGTACTTCCTTAATCACGTCTCCAGAATTCTTTTCCGTTCTTGCCGTTGCGGATGAACTGCTGGAGGTCATCATAGGCCGGAGGGGTAACAAAGAAAAGCTCGATATCATCCGGCAGCATAAGGTGTTCCCTGTCTTCATCACGCATGACAAGCAGTGCGGCCTCTTTGTCCCCTATATGCTCATTCAGGACGGATTTGATATGTTCAAACCTTTCCCTGATAGTATCGTCCAGAAACTTATGAATTGTCTCATGTACCTTCTGGGTCCTGATAACCGACAGGCAGTTGTACCAGTCGATATATGTTCCGAATATTTCTCTGCTCTCCAGTGGAAGCAGTTCTGCCCCGGCGTCAGTCTTTTCTTTTACAATATTTTCCAGACGGACATTCATGGTGCTTAATACTTTCATGGCCTCTTCCCCGGTCATATATATACTTTCACAGAAGATCTTCGATATCTTCCCCGCGGCCTCAAGTTTGGCCAGGTGTTCTCCCACTTCTGTCCAGTATCGGAAAAAGAACCCCTTGTATTTATCAGTGGCGTTTTGAGGCAGATACAGATTCCTCACGAAATATATCTTCCTTTTATCTTTATAGTATGCAACATCTGGTTTCCCGATCCTGGCAATCTCGGTCATAACATATCTCCTGTCTGACGAACTCTGCTTTAATGATGTTGTCTATTATAACAATTTCATATTAATCAACTCGCAGGGAGATGTTTACTGACAAATACCCCCCCCTTTTCTATACGTGCTTCAATTTGTATAATATGAGCACGATAATGCCTATGAAGAAATTTATATCACTTCTTTTTGTTCTAGTAATAATTATTCCGTTTATCTATACAGTGTCTCCCGGACACACTGCCGCAAAAAACAATAATCAACAGCTTAAGAAACAGTACAAGAAAAAGACTGTATCAAACCGCAGGACCAAAACATCAAGACAGAGGATCCAGACAATAGCGCGGAACCCGTATTTAGGCGCTATCGTTATTGACGCTTCTACAAATAAAGTCCTCTTTGAAGACAATGCTGACGCGAAAGGGTACCCTGCAAGCGTAGTCAAGCTGATGAACTTTCTAATTATTCTGGAAGCGGTCGAGGCAAAGAAGATATCGCTTGATGATAAAATCACGATATCCGCCGATGTGGCAAAAATCGGGGGTTCCCAGGTTTATCTGAAAGAAAATGAAGTACATACCGTAGATAATTTGCTGTATGCGCTTATGGTTCAATCGGCCAATGACGCTGCCTCGGCACTCGCGCTTCATTATAAAGGCGACAAGGATGAATTTGTCAGGATTATGAATAAACGGGCCAGGGAACTGGGAATGCATGACACCTCGTTTCATTCCGTGCATGGACTTCCTCCGGCAAAGGGGCAGCTGCCGGATGTTTCCACCCCGCGGGATATAACAAAGCTTTGTCTGGAAGTTCTGAAACATCAAAATGCCCTGAAATATACATCGACTAAAAAGCGTATTTTCCGGGCTGGCGCCAAACCGTTTGTCATTAGAAATCATAATCACCTGGTAGGCAATTTTAAGGGTTGTGACGGTCTGAAAACAGGATACTTCAGAGCCGCCGGCTTTTCCATTGCGGCAACCGCATCAAAAAACGGGAGGAGGACTGTCGCGGTTATTTTAGGGTCTGTTGACAGAAGGGTTCGTGATGCAAAAGCGCGTAATCTTCTCTCACTGGGTTTTATGGAAATAGATGCAGATTTGTCCCGTTCTCGTGCATTTGCTGATAATGAAAATCCGGCGATTGTGAATGAATAAATTGTTTGAAATGTTTTACTAATAGAGGTGCTGTTAAGGGGTTACGTTCTTCATTGCTTTAATAGCAAGAATGTATTTTTAACACGAAACAACTTTTTCTTTGGTCCCGTTTCCGTTAGATTTGTTTTGCCCATTGCCATTTTTGTAAATGTCACACGTTTCATAATTTTTGCTGCATAAGTAAACTGCTCGTTCAATGTCCTGACTGCTCATTTTTACACAATAACATTCATCAAACGGTTCTTTAAGGTGCGGGCACAATCTCTTATTCGTGTTGGCTGTTAGTATTAGCATGAATCTCCTCTTCCTATTTAGACATGTCTATGAAAAAGCAATATATATGCCAGAAAGGCCGGAAATTATGCGGAGGCTTATTTTACTTATTAATTATATGGTTAGCTATAATAATTTTCTATAACGTAATAAATATAATGTTTGTTTTATTTCATTGCACAGAGACATGATGTCACAACTATGTGCCATGTCGCAGTGAAAGATCACGTACTTGAAACTCATCTGAATACCCGTTTGATTAATCTTTTTTTGGACTACGAGGTTGATCCGGACGATATTGTTTTCCGGTCGGTGGACACAATGTCCGGCAAGATCAAATTAGAAGATGATCGCTGGTCTGCTGTTTCCCCTGTGAAGCAGTTTTATCGGTATTTCCATATAAATGTAAAAAGGTAATGTGGGAAAATTCCACGGACGGTCTTTTCTGTGCTTGCCGGCGAACGGTAAAATGCTAGGTTTTGCTCTCGGTAATACTGTACTCCTTAATTTTCCTGTAAATGGAGCGGCGGCTTATTCCCAGAAGCGAAGCTGCTTTCGTTTTGTTCCATCCCGATTTCTCCAGGGCGTCCAGAATTATCTGAGGATCGTCGATATCCCCTTCACCCGAGGGCGAAGATTCGGCAACCTCAAATGATTGAAGTTCAGGGGGGAGATGATCAACCGTGATGGCAGTCTGTCTGCAAAGTATAAAGGCATGCTCCAGTGCATGTTCCAATTCCCGAATGTTACCGGGCCATGGATATTCCATAAATATCTTTTCCACATCAGTGGATACGGAGGTTATGTTTTTATTGAACTTGTTATTGAATTTCTTGATAAAGTGATCTATCAGAAGAGGGATATCGTCACGACGCTCCTTCAAAGGAGGCAGAGTTATCCTCATTACATTAAGTCGATAATAAAGGTCTTCCCTGAATTCACCTGCCTTGACCTTTGCCGCGAGGTCCTGGTTCGAAGCAGCGACCACACGAACGTCAACCTTTATGGTTGTCGAATCCCCCACGCGTTCAAATTCCTTTTCCTGAAGGACCCGCAGCAGCTCAATCTGGATCTTTGGGGAAATGTCCGCGATCTCATCCAGAAAAATTGTCCCTCCGTCCGCTACCTGGAAGCGTCCGATTTTGTCCTTGATAGCGCCGGTAAAAGAGCCCCTTACATGCCCGAACAATTCACTTTCGAGCAGGTTCTCGGACAAGGCAGAACAATTGACCTTGACCAGTGTCTTGCTGCTACGGCCGCCTTTATAATGAAGTGCCTCGGCAACAAGTTCCTTCCCGGTACCGCTTTCACCTGTGATCATGACGGTTGTTTCGACGTCAGAAAGTAAATCAATGAGGGAATAGACTTCCTGCATCTTTTCACTCTTCCCTATAATTCTGTGGAATTGCTGCCGTTCATTGAGCTCCCTTTCCAAGTCAGTCAGACGTGTTTCGTCCTTGACAACCATAACAGCGCCAGAAAATACTCCCTGGCTGTTCAGTAATGGAGAGGTAGACAATGCTACCACCTGCTCTCTGCGGTTTGATAACTGGCATTCAACGTGGCTGAATTCAGCCTGTTGTTTCGTATCGACGGTTTCCATCAATGCGTCAAGACATTTCCCCTTGCAGTTACCATTAAGGGAACCGAAGGCCTTCCCTATGGAATCACGGCTGAAACCGCAAATGTTTTTGGCCGCTTCATTTATTTCAAGTACGATCATGTCCTTGTCGACAGTTATGATCGCGTCTTTGACACTCCTGAAAATCGCCTCGAGATTCGAACGGTATTTTTCCTTTTCATCGATCACCGCTTTATGCTGCAAGGCCACGTCAATTGCGTGAAAAAGGGCGTCTTTTTGAATCGGTTTGGGGATGTAATCA
Source organism: Nitrospirota bacterium (assembly GCA_040756635.1). Lineage (GTDB taxonomy): Bacteria > Nitrospirota > Thermodesulfovibrionia > UBA6902 > UBA6902 > UBA6902. Next base: position 512 of record JBFLYJ010000171.1, on the reverse strand, counting down.
AATGCCCCCAGACGGACGGCTTCGGACGCTGTCTCGATATTGGGGTAACCGGTAATCATGATAACAGGGCAGTGCATTCTCCTTGTCTTTATTTCCCGCAGGACATCCATGCCTGTCTTTCCTTTTAAGATGATATCGGCAAATACGACATCGAAATTATTTTTTGAAATGCAGTCCATTGCTTCATCAAAATCTTTTGCAGTGGACACTTCGTAATTTTCGGAAGAGAGAAATTTGTTGAAGGTAAACCGTATGCCTTCTTCATCATCGATTATCAGGATTCTTGAGCTCATTATTCTTCGTCCCCGTTTATAGGCAGGTTAATAGTTATTATCGTAAAATCACCTTCAACACTGTTTATAAGCAGTTTGCCGCCGTGCTCGCCTATAATGCCGTGACTGATGCTTAAGCCCAATCCTGTCCCCATTCTATTTGGTTTAGTTGAGAAAAAAGGATTAACTACCTTATCTATGACACTCGCGGGTATGCCTGTCCCATGGTCAAGAAAGACG
>JBFLYJ010000170.1:0-6939 GCA_040756635.1 Nitrospirota bacterium | reverse complement strand
CAGGATAGCGCTGCTTTCAGTTCTTGGTATGAAGAGCGAGGCGCTGTCCGAAATACTGGCATCACTGAAGAAAGCCGGCACGATCCAGGAGCAGCTGTATCTAGGTTCCATGGCGGTGAAACTTGAGGCATACAGGGATGTCATCGCGTTCGCGGAGCCCAGGAACGAACGTGAGCTGCTTCCTTATTCGTATCCTCACGGTTACTGGGACACGGTCAGGATGGCGGCGGGGGCCAATGGTCTGGATGCATATCTCATCGCTGCTATAATCAGGGAAGAAAGCCGTTACGACCCGGAGGCTGTTTCCTGGGCGGGCGCCGTGGGACTTATGCAGCTGATGCCTTCTACGGCAAACAGTTTAAAGAAGAAAGTCAATATACAACTGAGAGACCGTTCCCAGCTGAAAGACCCGCGGAAAAACATATTACTGGGTTCATACTATTTGTCCCAGCTGGTCGGCGAATTCAGGGAACTTCCCCTTGCGATCGCCGCGTACAATGCGGGCAAGTACAAATTGAAGCAATGGATGTCCCGGTTTTACAACGGCGACCTTCCGGAATTTACGGAAAACATACCGTACAGGGAAACGAGAAAATATGTGCAGAGGGTATTAAAGAGCTACTGGCAGTACCGGGTGATAAACGGGCTGCCCGTCATTCTCGAAGGGGCCGTCCCGGGGGAATAATATTTTGCCCGGGTATGATTTCCCTTGTTAAAACCCTGATGTCAAATGTAATATAGAACGCCGGTATTATCACTTTGCTTCAGAGATACTGTGTATATAATACGTACTCCTGATCAGGGTTTACTTTTCAGATACGTTTTGATAAGTTACAAGCTAATGCAACAGGGCACTTTTAATTTTATTAAGGAGGGACCATCTGTGGATAAAATACAGATGCTTGAGGAGAAGATAACAAAAGTCATTGATAAGATCAGGACATTGAACGATGAAAATTCATCATTAAGGGAAAAGATGTCTGTCATGCAGGCCGAACTTGAGAACAAGGACGCGGAATTGACGAGCGTCAAACGGGAGTTACAGAACATCGATATCCTGAAAACCGACATAGACAAGCTCCACAGCGAGCGTGAGAAGGTCAAGTTCCAGGTAGAGACGCTGATCAAGGAACTTGAGTCAGTAGAGCTGTAAATTACCGCCCGCGGACAGGTAAGTCCACGGGCCGATCAGGTGAGGACAATGCGATCTATTGAAGTACAGATTCTGGGGCAGAGTTACGCGATTAAAACGGATGAGGAAGAAGCGTATATCAAGTCGCTGGCCCGGTACGTTGATGAAAAATTAAAAGAGATTTACGGTGTCGCTCCCAATATCAGCCAGACAAAAGCGACCGTCATGGCTGCGTTTGGAATAGCAGATGAACTTTTCAAACTCAGGCATGAACGCGACGATCTTGACAGGATGATAGAGGAGAAGACAAAGATCCTTTCAGGGCTCGTCGATTAAGTGCGGCAGCTGTGTATTGCGATACGCTGCAGCAATGGTTGGGCGGCTGAGACGACAGGGAAGAGGCATTTTAAGAAAGGCATATAAGTGGAAGATACGAACGATCTGATCCAGGAAAGAATAAATAAATTAAACAAGCTCAGGGATTCAGGGATTGAACCTTACGGTACATCATTTTCCGTAAAGGACAGGGCCGCCGAGATCATCGGCCGGTTCGGAGAATTGAGCAAGGAAGAGCTGGAGGCGAGAAACGAAAAATGCACGATTGCCGGCCGTATTATCTCTTTTCGCAAGTTCGGGAAGACGGCTTTTTCACATATCCAGGACTCCTCAGGGAGGATACAGCTCTATTTCAGCAAAGACATTATCGGCAGCAATGCGGATGTTTTCAAGAATCTTGATATCGGGGACATAATCGGGGTCAGGGGCCTGCTTTTCAGGACAAAGACGGGGGAACTTACCGCGCAGGTTGAAGAACTCCAGCTGCTGACCAAGTCACTGAGGCCTTTGCCCGAAAAATGGCACGGCCTGAAAGACATAGAGACCCGGTGCAGGCAGCGCTACGTGGACCTCATAGTCAACCCGCATGTCAAAGACCTCTTCACCAAGCGCAGCAGGCTGGTCCACTCGATAAGGAAATTTTTTGACGATAAGGGCTTTCTCGAGGTGGAAACACCTATGATGCACCAGATCCCCGGGGGTGCGACGGCGCGTCCATTCAAGACCCACCACAATGCGCTGGGTATGGACCTGTATCTGAGAATAGCGCCGGAACTCTATCTTAAGAAGCTGCTGGTCGGCGGGTATGAGAAGGTTTACGAGATCAACAAGAATTTCAGGAATGAAGGGATCTCCGCCAGACACAATCCGGAATTTACGATGCTCGAATTCTATATATCCTTTAAGGACTACAAGTATCTGATGGGGTTTACCGAAGAACTGATTCCCCACCTCTGCCAGGAGATAAACGGTGGCCTTCGTGTTCCTTTTGGTGATAATCCGGAATCCGATAAGGGCGAAGTGATTGATTTCACGCCCCCGTGGAAGCGTCTTACCATGGTCGACGCCATGGAGCAGCATGGCGTAAACCCCGCTGTTTTCCAGAGCCCGGAAAAGGCGGTGGAGTTTGCCGCAAAGAAAGAGATCGATGTCGGGAAAAAGGCGGGCCACGGCAAGATACTGGATGAAATATTCAAGAAGAAGGTGGAGCCTTATCTTATCCAGCCGACCTTTATCACGGACTACCCCGTGGAACTCTCGCCTCTTGCAAAGAGGAGGAAAGACACCCCCGGTTTTGTGGAAAGGTTTGAGCTTTTTGTGGGCGGAAGGGAAATTGCCAATGCCTTTTCAGAGCTGAATGATCCCATAGACCAGAGAGGAAGGTTCCAGGAACAGGTGGAGGCCAGAAACCAGGGGGATGAAGAGGCCGGCTTTATGGACGATGATTTTGTAAGGGCCCTTGAATACGGCATGCCGCCGGCAGCGGGAGAAGGTATCGGCATTGACCGGCTCTTTATGCTTTTGACCAACACCCATTCTATCAGGGACGTGATATTGTTTCCGCATCTTAGACCGGAAAAATAGAATAACAGCAGGGCCCAGGGGGCAAGGATTCAAGTGATAAATTTTCGAACTGGTTTTTTACTCAAACCCATGAACCCGCGAATCGCTGAAACCTATTAAATATGAATTTACCTTACCAGTTTTTTACAGCTCTCCGGTATTTCAAATCAAAAAAGAAACACAGAGGCATATCGATCAACACGGTGATTTCGATCGCGGGTGTTGCGCTCGGCGTTATGACGCTTATTACCGTGCTTGCGGTGATGAGCGGGTTTCATGAAGACCTTCAGTCAAAGATACTCGGCGTCAATTCGCACATTGTAGCTTTAAGTTATGAGGGCAGGATGAGGGACTACGAGGCATTGAGAAAAAACATCAGCGGGGTCGACGGTGTTGTAGATTCCGCGCCGTTTATCTACGGGCAGGTCATGCTCAGGTCCGGCAACAGGGCCCAGGGCATCATCGTCAGGGGCATCGACCCGGTAATCGGCACTGTGACCACAGGCATTCTTGAAAACCTCAAGGCCGGCAACGTTAATGACCTCGGCGAAGACAGCGCGGTACCGGGAATAATCATCGGCAGGGAGCTGCTGAGGAACCTCGGTCTGTTTGTAGGGGATGAGATCGAAATGATATCCCCGATCGGTGAGATGGGACCTCTCGGGATGATGCCGAAGATGAAAAAATTCAGAGTCATGGGTTATTTCGAGGCGGGGATGTATGAGTATGACTCAAATCTCGCTTTTATAAATATCAGGCAGGCCCAGAAATTTTTCGGTTTTGACGACACAGTGACCGGCATCGAGATAAAAATAACCGATATATACAATGCAAAGGAGATGGCCGAAAAAATCGAGGCGGTACTCGGGCATCCTTATTACACGAGGGACTGGATGCAGATGAACAGGAACCTTTTTTCCGCGCTGAAACTCGAAAAGATCGTCATGTTTGTCATCCTCACTCTCATAATACTCGTGGCGTCTTTTAATATCATCAGCAACCTTATCATGATAGTAATTGAAAAGAGCAGAGAGATAGCCATAATGAAGACCATGGGCGCTACCAACAGGGGGATTATGACCATATTCATGGCACACGGACTTATCATAGGCATCACGGGAACGCTCATGGGTGTGGCGGGCGGATACGCGCTTTGCCGGCTGTTAAAGACATATAAGTTTATAAACCTGCCGGCTGATGTGTACTATCTCAGCTATCTCCCTGTGAAGATGAATCTCTTTGATTTTACAGTGGTGCCGGCAGCGGCCATTCTGATAACGTTTCTTGCGACGCTGTATCCGTCCTGGCAGGCCGCCAAGCTCGATCCTGTAGAGCAGCTGAGATATGAATAGGTCCGGGGGAAGACGTTATGTCCGCGGACATACATTGACATTCACGTTAATGGTCAAGGTGCGCGTTACTTGAACTTTTGATTGATCTGTGATAGTCTGCGATTATCCGTGAATATAACTTCGTATGAAGGGAAATAATGTTTAAATTAATATTCAAGACGGTGATTATCACGATATTCCTGATGTTCGTTACTGTTGCTTTGGCCTTATGGCGGGGAGGGGAGCCTTTCAGGTATTTTGGAGAAGGCGTCACCATAGTCGGCAAATCAATAGTGACATTCGGGGACTATATCGATGAGTTTAAATCAGGCAGCAGTAAGATCCAGAAGCATTACGACAAGCTGAAAGACGCGATGGTTCCTGACGATGAAGAAGTGAAGAGCGTGAAAGAAAGATAGATGGAGCCATTAATTAGTGTAAACGGCCTGAACAAAACGTATTCAATTCCGGGACGCAATCTCCATATATTAAAAGACATATCCCTGGATGTTCAGAAAGGCGAACTAGCGGCGCTGATGGGACCTTCCGGAGTTGGCAAGAGCACGCTGCTGCATATTCTGGGGACACTGGACAGGCCGACGTCCGGAACGATCATGTATGAAGGCAGCGACGTGTTTAAACTTAAACCGGATGCGCTGGCAGCTTTCAGGAGCAGGTCCGTCGGATTCATCTTTCAGTTTCATCATCTGCTTCCGGAATTCAACACTATCGAAAACACCGTTATGCCGGCCCTCATAGCGGGCATCGGTTTCAGGGAGGCTGAGAAAAAGGCGGCGCAGCTGCTCGCCGAGGTCGGGCTTTCGGACAGACTGTATCACCGTCCGGGGGAACTGTCAGGCGGTGAGCAGCAGAGGGTGGCGGTCGCGAGGGCCCTCATGCTTGATCCAAAGGTAGTGCTCGCCGACGAGCCGACCGGAAACCTTGATACCAGTACGGGGGAAGATCTCTTCAGGCTTATGATGGAATTAAACCGCAAGGGGATCACCTTCATCATAGTTACTCATAATGAGGCCCTTGCGGCCCAGTGCGGAAGGACCATCAGGATGAAAGACGGAATGATAGTTTAAAGACGTCTGCATCGACAGCAGTAGGTAATGACCCATCTCTCTGACGACACATTTGAAACATTCCTTTTCAATTTACAGAACCAGAATGACATTGATCTGCGCGATATAACGTTTATTGACCCATTCGGCATGGTAGGGATTCTTGAGGCCGGGAGATATCTCGCCGCAGAAGGAATTAAAAAGAAACTGCTGCTGCCGGGCTCTGAAGATGTGCTCAGATATCTTGAGAGGATGGATTTTTTCAGGTACGCCGGGAGTTATTACGATATCCCCTCCGGTCCGCCGGAGCTGCATGATAAATTCCTGAGAAGCGCCCAGTCCGACGTTCTCCTTGAAATCACACCGATTGAAAAATCGGACGATATCCATTTTATCGTGGGCAAGGTCAGGAAGCGGGCGCACGCGATCCTCGAAAAACACCTGCATTATAATGAGCGCGCCATCGCAGGGTTTATCGTCGCCCTTTCAGAAGTATGCCAGAACATCATCGAGCACAGCGAAAACACGGGCTTTGTCGGGATACAGAAGTACCGTTTCCAGAAGCGCGAAAAGAATGTCGTCAAGATTGCGGTGATGGACCTCGGTATCGGATTCAGAGAGTCATTGTCCGAAAGGTTCGATGCGGCAAATGACCTGGACGCCATTGAAAAGGCGCTGGTGCATGGCTTTTCCAGGCACAGGGAAGAGGGCAGGGGGCACGGGCTTGCGGCAGTCAGGAGATTTATAAGCAGGTGGAATGGTAAAATTACTATCCGTTCCGGTACGGCCATGTATTCGATCATCCCGGACTGGGCCTGGGGAAAGGAGAGAGAGAAGAACCTGACTTATTTCCCGGGAGCCCAGATAAATATCATGCTGCCGGAAGTTTGAAAAAATACGGGGGCGTTGTAGGGGCGTAGCATGCTGCGCCCCTACATGTACGATATGAACAGAACAAAACAAAATAATATTCAATCGCAAAACCGCTCGGAACTCGCCGATGAGGTCATGCAGGCCTTTAAGATGGTTTCTCCGTTTATCGAGAAGCACACGTCGATAGTCTGTCCTGAGTGCCGGAAGGTGTGCTGTATCGACAAGCACGGCAGGTATGATAAGTATGATCTTATATTTATCAACGCGCTTGGGGTAAGGAGACGTCACGATCCGCCTGACAGGGATGAAAGCGAGCCCTGCAGATTTTTGAATGAAAAGGGGTGCTCCCTTGACCGGTGGGAACGGCCGTTCCGGTGCACGCAGTTTTTCTGCGATGCCCTCCTGAAGAGCCTGGAGAATGACAATGCCAAGCTTTACCGCGCGTTTGTGGAATACCTGCAGCACCTGGTTTCGGTCAGGCAGCGGCTATTGGAACAATGCGGTCATTGTATTTGACTTTTTGAACGATTGTTAAACAATGTATATGGGGCGAGAGATCAGCGCTTGATAAAAAATGCGTTTATGGCATCGATAATTAAGTTATTTCCCGCTGCCTGCAATATTCTCTTTTGTTGGA
>JBFLYJ010000017.1:0-17060 GCA_040756635.1 Nitrospirota bacterium | reverse complement strand
TTCAAGCCGGAAGCAATCCTTGAAATAATCAGCAGGGCCAAGAACGACTTTGCTCCTCTTGATGCCGCTGAAGCCGATGGTCCGGCTGAAGAGGCCTCTGCCCTGCTCTATCCCCGCTATCGCGAGGCCATGAAGGCAATGAACGTACTCGATTTTGATGACCTTCTCCTGCTGACCCTGAAGCTCTTCAGAGAGCACCCGGATGTCCTAGAAAAGTACAGGGAGCAGTTCACTTACATTATGGTGGATGAGTATCAGGATACCAACCGTGTCCAGTATGATTTTATCAGGCTGCTGGCAGGCGAGAAAAGAAACCTCTGCGTGGTCGGCGACGATGATCAGTCCATATACGGCTGGAGGGGAGCTGATATCGGCAATATACTTAATTTCGAAAAAGATTTTCCCGGGACGATAACAGTAAGGCTCGAACAGAACTACCGTTCATTCGACCATATCCTGAAGGCGGCAAACGGGGTCATACGAAATAATCACAAGAGGATGGACAAGTCCCTGTGGACGGACAGAGGGGCCGGACCAAAAGTCAATGTCTTTAAGGCCGTAGACACGGAGGACGAAGCGGAATGGGTTGCCGACAGGATCTCTTCGATAAAACTCGAGAAGAATATAGCCTATGAAGACATCGCCGTCATATACAGGGCCAATACCTTTTCAAGACCTTTTGAAGAAGCCCTGAGAAGACAGCGGATACCATATTCCGTTGTGGGCGGCACAAGCTATTTTGAACGGCGGGAGGTCAAGGACCTGACCGCATATCTGAAGATCATGGCAAATCCCTCTGACGACTTGAGCCTGTTAAGGGCAGCAGGCACTCCGAAGAGAGGACTTGGGGCGTCAGCACTCGCCGCGTTATCCGCTTACGCGCAGTCCAATTCAGTATCTCTGCTTCATGCCTTTGGCAAAGCAGTCTCCGTTAAGGGCCTGGGGCAAAGCGCTGCCGCATCAGCAGCCGATCTGCATGAGCTCCTCAGCCGCTACCGTGAGATGTTTCGCAAAAAGATGGATATGGGCAAGACCCTGAGGGAATTAATAGAGGAAATTAATTACAGGGACCATATTCTTCATCTATACAAAACCCCTGATGCGGCGTTCAGAAGAATGGAAAGCATCGATGGTTTAGTGGAGTCTATCGCGCACTATGAGTCCACTGAAAGTCATCCTTCCCTTGAGGGATTTCTCGAGACAATGGCCCTCACCGACCTGACTTATGAAAAGGAGGAAAAAGGCGGCCAGGGGGTGACCTTAATATCATTTCATTCATCAAAGGGTCTTGAATTCCTGGTAGTGTTTATAGCGGGTACGGAGGAGGAACTGCTCCCGCATAAAAAATCAGCAGACAGCGACATGGGTATCGAGGAGGAACGCAGGCTCTTTTATGTTGGAATAACAAGGGCGATGAATGAATTATATATTACATACACAACCCACCGGCTGAAATACGGGAAAGAAATTCTGTCTGTCCCGTCGAGATTTCTGGCAGAAATACCGGATGATGTAACAACACTGCTCAACAGACACGAAATATCTGATCCTGAAGCAGATAAGGCCTATGTTAAAAAATTGTATGAAAATTTGATGGCAAAACTCTCTGATTAATTCTTACCGAGCACAACTTAATACATATTATTAAATTTCTAAAGCTTTTCAAATAATTATCCGTAATAACGCTTAGACACCATTATTATGCAGACCGTCATATTAGGTATTATGCTGATTTCGCAATGGGTGATATGTACTATTAGATCATGGAAGTTTGACCGGAAAGGATTTTAATCATGGGAATAGACTACGCAGGCAAAACCAATATCCTTCTTGAATCAGGAACAAATGAGCTGGAAATTGTTGAATTCTCCATTGACGGTAATCTTTATGGCATAAACGTCGCGAAGGTGCGGGAAATTATACGGTATCCTGATAATGTGATCCATGTACCTGATTCCCACCCTTCTTTTGAAGGTATTGCTAATATCCGCGGCACGATCATTCCGATTATCAACCTTCAAAAACACCTCGGCATGTCATCAACCATTGACAAGGCCTCTTCCTACATAATTATCAGCGAATTCAACAAGTCCATGGTTGGATTCTGTGTAAATTCTGTCGCCCGAATACACCGTCTGTCGTGGAGCCAGATCGAATCCCCAAGCGGCCTTCTGTCATCTGACGAAGGGTGTGTTGTCGCAATAGTCAAGTTTGACGACAGAATGGTGTTGCTTCTGGATTTCGAGAAAATAACCGCGGATATAAACCCCGGGTCTGGCATGCGTTCAGAAACGGTTGTCGATTCCAATAAAGAACCTGGCGGCCTTGACAGATCTTCAAAAACTATTCTCATTGCTGAAGACTCAAATTATATATTGAAAATAATAGTTAATAAATTAAAAGGGGCCGGGTACCAGGTATTGACCGCATCAGACGGGCAGAAGGCATGGGACCATTTATCTTCAATTGTTAATGCTCCTGATTTCAGCGCAATACATAACCATGTCAATATCGTGATAACCGATATTGAAATGCCCCAGATGGACGGCCTGCACCTGATCAAGAATATCAAGAGCCATGAAAAACTGAAGAGTCTCCCCTGCATCGTATTTTCGTCCCTGATCAATAAAGAGATGTCACTGAAATGCAAGTCAGTCGGAGCTGATGGCGAGATCAGCAAACCGGAACTGGGAAATCTCGTGGAATTTGTCGACGGTATCGCCCTGCGAATGGGGCGGGGTTAAAATAGCGGGACATAGCTTGGTTTGCTGCGGCTGGATCAATATTCGTCGTCGATTGCTTCTTCATCGTGCAGGTCGTTAGCCAGCTCATGCATCGAAAAGTTTTCCCGGATTTTTCTTTTTGCCCTGTCTCTCTGATGATTTACTGCTCCAGTCTTGTTTCCGTATCTTGCATGAATACTCTCAAGTAACTTCGCCGAACTTTCACAAAACGCATCAATTTTTTTATCAACCGAAGTTTTGTCATTCGGCATGACCTGTTTGATCATATTATTTCTTAACTCCCCGTGCTTACTCATGAAATTATGGGGTTCTCATGCCCCGTTTATTAATCAATCATCATCATATAGTTATGGACTGCTCAAGGTAACGGGAAATAATATATCTTACATAAAAAAAAAGCAACTATGATTTCGAGAGCGAAAATCGCCGGATTTAGCATAGAGGAGATTGCTGCATTTAACTACTCTAAACTATGACTACGGAGTCTTTAAACCCCTTATCGTTACGGACAAATTTGTCAGCATACCTGTCGACCTCCCATCTATGGCCGTCAATAAGGTACCTGAACCTGAACTCCCTTCTGCTTTCCAGATCAAGGGTCACGACAAAGTCTCCGTTTGGCAGCCGGGTCATAGGTGATTTATACTCATCCCAGTCGTTAAAATCACCGACAAGCGCGACGTCCTGTGTATTCTTTGCCGCCTCTTTCAGCAGCCTGAAAGTGACTTTGCATCTGTCCCCGCTCTGAGTATACCGCTTTATAAAGCCCAGCTTATTAGGCAGCGCCGACAGACTCTCGCCGGTGCTGTGTATTTCAGGAGGTGTTTGCTTTAGAGATTTCTTATTGATTTCATATTCGAAATCACTGTTGTACATATAGTTAATCGGAAATCCGGACGCTGACAATATATTACCTACCGCCTCTTCCTGCGCTATTTTATTTTTCATTCTGAATTTGACCCCTGCCATGCATCGGGCACCGTCCTGTTCTTTCCACATGACATCGCCCGAAAGTGAAGCAGGGATATCGCTTCCGGGGACACTCACAATGAGGTCCAGATTTTCATACATAATAAATTTGAAATCATTCGCATGAAGAGCGAGACCCTCACTGGACAGATTACGAGTTGTTCCGGAGAAATACTCTGTTGCCCCGTACGTAGGCCTGAATTTTATATCACGGACAAGATCAAATCTCCTGAACTTTCTTTTACTTTGCACCATCGATTCTCCTTCAATTAGGCACTTGCGACCGACACAAAACCGCCCTAAGAACATCCGGCAATTTATAGCATATCTATTATAACGAAGCATGACGTCCCATGTGAATAATATGGGTAGAGAGAGAATTTATTAAGAGCATAAACTCGTCTTCACGCAGCCGATAAAAAATGTACAGTTAATAATTTAAAAAATTATATATTCGCAGGCAAGTCTGATATACTTATTTATGAGGATGCTGATACTGAGTTTAAAAGCCTACCTTTTAACTTCAGCCATGTCCCCTAACATGTCAGCATCCTCACTTTTTTCACCTCTCATATTGAAATTATACGGTGAACCGCCTTTCTTGATCCGGCATGCTGAATCGGAACCTAGGAATTGATCCCGGTATTGAATTCCATGGACAAATCAATTAATAACAAACAATGGTGTGTTTACGTTCTTAAGTGCCGTGACAACTCTTTATATATAGGACTTACGAATAATATTGATAAGAGACTCAAAGAACATGACCGTGGGACCGGGAGTAAATTTGTGAGATCAAAGAGGCCCTTTGAACTGCTTAAGACTATCCCCTGTAATGACGCGAAGCAGGCAAGAAGTCTTGAGTACAGTTTGAAGAAATTAAAAAGAAGCGAAAAGATCAAGGCCCTTAGTTTGGAAACAGAGACAGCATGAAGGTGATCGCCGGGACACTACGCTGAATGCCCGCACCTTCTCTGTTTTCCTGCCGATACCCGTATAAGACAATACATTCGGGATTAATAGAAGATTGAATTTATGACAAATACCGAAGTGCCGCTTGGGGTGCTTACAACAACTTCGTCACCTTCCGACTTTTGAAGCAGTGCTTTTGCCACGGGTGAATCAATACTTATAAAACCTTTTTCAGCATCAAATTCATCAGGGCCCACAATACGGTACCTGAATACGGTCCCGTCGGCATCCTCTATTTCTACCCAAGCTCCAAAGAATATCTTCGACTTATCATCAGGGGTCCTCTCAACAACCTTCAGATCGTTCAATCTTTTCTGAAGAAAACGCATGCGGGCATCAATCTCCCTTAACTGTTTTTTGCCGTAAATATATTCGGCGTTCTCCGAGCGGTCTCCCATGGCAGCAGCATCAGCCACGGCGCGGGTAACCTGGGGACGCTTGACCTTCCACAGATATGTCAACTCCTCTGTCAAACGTCTGTGCCCTTCAGGAGTAATATAAGGAGATACATTTCCTTTTTTAATGATTACTTTTTTCATACATTAATATGCTGAATACGTTATATCGCATCATTCTATAAAATACGTTTCCGCTATTTCAACAATCCTTATCAGGATGTCCCAGGTAATTACTTCTTTATGAAGACAACCTCAACCAAGCTCTCCGTAGCGGACGGAATGCTGCAATCATAAATACGACTCATTTAAATATCTGAAGTTGTTTAAGAGTGACCGGAGGGACGATAGTGGCCTCTAAGAAATTGAGTTAGTCTGTTAAAAAAAGCCCCCTCTGTTTCGAGGGGGCTTTCACTCTCTGATTACAGTTTTACTACATTAACGGCCTTGGGGCCTTTCGGGCCTTTTTCAGTATCAAAACTGACTTTATCTCCTTCAGCAAGGCTCTTGAATCCATTGCCCTGAATGGCTGTGTGGTGAACAAAAGCTTCGCTTCCGTCATCACATAAAATAAAGCCGAACCCTTTTGTGTCATTAAACCATTTAACGGTTCCCTCAGACATTTCTTTTCCCTCCTTATCTTTAGACTAAAATCTCAGAAGGTCTCAAGAAAAAAGGCCACAAAGTCAAAAGTCTTTGTAGCCTTGTGTACTCGCAAAAACTTCTAAAATTCTGAAGTTAGGATACCATCTGCCGGATGAGTTAGTCAAGCGGTTTATTGTTGTATTAATGTAGATGTAATACTAACCGATTATGCCGGTCCTCCCTGAATCTCCGGCCAAATTGAAAACTATCCTCTAATAGAAAATATATTGTGACGTGTCACAGGGGTGTGCCTGCCAATACTGTGTAAGTCACATGAAGGGCGTTATTACGAAATCATTATATTCAACAAGTTACAGCTGGCAACTATATTGCAATGATGTAAATTATCTTAATATTTGCTGATCTTTATGTAAGGAGAAATTATGAAAAAAGTACTTCTGGCCGGCGTGATGCTTCTATTAATTATAGGTATGGCTAATATAAGCTTTGCAGTTCCGGGCACAATAACGTTAGACAGCAACGCAAATGGCGGCGGTGATTATTTTAATGGCATCAGCTTCTTCTTCGAAGCAGGGACATATGAGTTTTCAGTAGCCGACGGCGGCTGGAATGCCTGGTTTTATCCCTCTGGTAAAGGGACACAAGCATGCGATAGTGACGGGGCTAATTGCCAATATGGTTGGATGTGGACCGCGGATATTTATCAGGAAAGCACATCATCATATTTCAGGCTTGGAAGCAAGACGGTCAAATACGACTCTCAGGAAAAAGCATATAACGCGCATGCAAGTGATTTTCTGGTTCTCGATAATCCTTCAGACGGAAACTTGTGGTTTTATGTAAAAGACGGTCAGCCGGGAGATAGCGATAGCCTTGCACACGACAATGCCGGACTAGTTACATTTAACGTGGCCCGGGTTTCAGGCCCGAATCCCATTCCTGTTGTGCCCGAGCCGGTAAGTTCAATTCTGTTTATTGCCGGTGCAGCGACACTCGGATTCAGGCGTTTCCGGAACAAAACAAAATAATACATTTCTACATCGTTGCTTATATAGCTGTCGACACTGTAAATGTCTGTCTTCAGCTTTTAAAGATCAAAGATAAATTCTTACCTCTATTTTTATCTAATCTTTGGCCTCATGCTTCGGCTTTTATGAATGCCGCCCTGATCAGCTGCTTTTCCTGTCATGATTGAATTAATCACCGAAACTTATTAGTATTGAATCATGGAGTATAATTATTAAAGATATTTTCCATTATCAATTGGTCGGTTAATCTGAGGGAATCATGTACAAAATAAAAAAAATAGTAAGCGACGAGCTGTTTGAGTGGATGAGGGACATTAGAAGGTCCATTCATCAATATCCCGAGCTTGGATATAAGGAAGAGAAGACGGCAGAACTGATATCAGCCACCCTTAAAAAAATGGGGATTAAATGCCAGACGGAGATAGCACGCACAGGGGTCGTCGGCAGACTGATCATTGATGAAAAGGCCCCGACCGTGGCCTTAAGGGCCGACATGGATGCCCTTCCGATTACAGAAGACACCGGACTTCCCTTCTCGTCCCAGAACCCTGGAATAATGCATGCATGCGGACATGACGGTCACGTGGCCCTTATACTGGGAGCGGCCGCGCTGCTGAAAGAGGACCCGCCCCCGGGCAATGTGGTCTTTATATTTCAGCCTGCTGAAGAAGGCGACGGCGGAGCAAAACCAATGATCGAACAGGGGGCCGTCGACGGCGTAAATGTTATATTCGGGAGCCATATCGAAAGCCATTATCAGGTCGGGGAGATCGGCATCAAGACAGGAGTGCACACCTCTTATACCGATTACTTCGAGATAAAGGTGACAGGCAAGGGAGGACACGCAGCCAGGCCCCATGAGGCCATAGATGCGGTTATTGTCGCAAGCCAGCTCGTCCTTAATCTTCAGACAATCATCTCCCGCGAAATAGACCCTGTCTATCCGGCTGTGATAACCATCGGCTATTTAAAGTCAGGGTCCGTTTATAACGCCATTGCCGACAAGGCCGTGTTAAAGGGAACTATCAGGACAACGGATGAGCTCGTGCGCACTCACATATACGATAAAATTCGAAGGATGGCGTCATCACTGGCGGTACTTTACGGTGCCGATATCCAGGTCATTTTCAAGGCAGGGTATCCGCCCGTTATCAATGAAGAGACCGCCACGAAATTCGCAATAAGCGTCGCGGAAAAACTCATCGGCAAGGAAAAGACCATCGCTATCCCCTTCCCCAGCCTGGGCGGCGAGGACTTTGCCTATTTCCTGCAGCAGGTACCGGGATGCTTCGTCAGGTTCGGCGGAGCAAAAGAGGGACACGAATTGATGTCTTCCCACAGCCCGAAATTTGATTTTGATGAAGAGGTCCTAAGAGTAGGAGCGGCCTACATGGCTGAGCTGACAAGGTATACGCTGAAAAAATTGAGAAAGGGCTGATCCATATTTCATGGTAGATCTGACTTTCAACAAATCCCCGGCGCCGACGATAGGGGTGGAGCTCGAAATCCAGATCATCGACGCTGAGACCTATGCGTTGACCCCCCTCGCTCCGGATATCCTAAGGATGGTTCCTGATTCACTTCACGAAAGAATCAAACCGGAATTCATCAAATCCATGGTCGAGATCAACACCGGAATCTGTCCGACAATAAGTGATGTCGAGAGAGATATTACCGACACCTTTACGTATCTTAATAATTTGACCGAAGGCCTGGGTGCGAAACTGTACTCCACGGGTCTTCATCCTTTCTCCAGAGGGGCGGACCAGTCGGTATCTGACAAGCCCCGCTATAAAAAAATCCTGGAAGAACTCCAGCTGGTAGGACGGAGATTCATCAGCCAGGGCCTTCATGTGCACATCGGTGTGGATGATGAGGAAAAGGTCATCCGGATAAACAATAATCTCAGGATTTATCTGCCTGTTTTACTCGCCCTTTCGACCTCCTCCCCTTTTTACGAGTCCGTTGATACCGGATTGATGTCATACAGGGCGAAATTATTTGAGGCCCTTCCTCTTGCGGGCATGCCGGACTCGCTGGAAGACTGGGAAGCATTCAATAATCTGGTACGTCTCCTTACAAAAAGCGGGACCATCGAATCGGTCAAGGACATCTGGTGGGACGTCAGGCCCCATCCCGACTTCGGGACTGTTGAGATTAGAGTCTGCGATGTTCCATACTGCATAAGAGATATACTCGCGATTACCGCGCTTATTCAGGCCCTTGTCCTGACGCTCTCTGAACATCAGGAAAACCCGGAACCTCATATGCAGATCCTTCGCACCAATAAATGGCAGGCCGCCCGGTACGGTCTTGAAGGTCAGTACATCGATCCTTTTTTCGGTAAAAAATGCAGTATGACGGAGGCTGCGGCAAATCTTTACCGGTACGTCAAACCAGCGGCAGAGATGCTTAAATCTACCGCATACCTTGATGAAATACCCGAAATCCTCAAGCGCTCAACCGGCGCGCATATTCAGAAGCAGCTGTATTACGGCAACGGTAAGAACTTCGTCGAAATGATCAGGACCATGCAGGGGTATTATTTCCGATGACCGGCGCAGTCGCTTCCGGCCATCCGCTTACATCAGGCGCTGCCGCGGAAATGTTGTCCATCGGAGGCAACGCCTTTGACGCTGCAGTGGCCGCCGGGTTCGCTTCAGCGGCCGCCGAGCCCGCCCTCACGAGCCTCGGCGGAGGGGGGTTTTTACTCGTCCATATCGGTAATCGGAATGAAGATGTCCTCTTTGACTTCTTCGTCAACACCCCCGGAATAAACGCGGCCGGTGATATAAAGCCTGTCATGACTCCCGTGGACATAAAATTCCCCGGACACACACAGGTGTTTCATACGGGTTTTGCCTCTGCGGCCGTACCCGGCATGCTCAAAGGTCTTCTTCATGTCCATCAGAGACTCTGCACCCTCCCGCTTAAGACCATCCTGTCCCCGGCTCTATCGTATCTCGAGCAAGGCGTGGAGATATGTGAAACACAGGGTGCTATTCTGAACATGCTTGAACCGGTCTTTACTACCACCGAGTACGGAAGAAAGATCTTTATGAAGAACGGCCGTTACATCAAATACTGTGACCGTTTATTCAACCCGCTCATGCACGATTTCCTGCTGGAGATCGCAAATAACACCTGCGGTCTCTATCAGGATGAAACCGCCTTGCATCTGGTTGAGGAAATAAAAACACATAAGGGGACGATGACAATTGATGACCTTAAATCCTACCGGGTAATTGAGAGGGAACCGATCCGGATCAGATATCGTGATAGAGAGATCATTACCAATCCTCCCCCTTCCTCAGGGGGCATTTTATTAGCACTTTCCCTTCTTCTCCTCGAAAAGACCGATCTCATGTCCCTTCCCCGCGGATCGGTCAACACCTCAGTTGCGCTCGTGGAAGCGATGAAGGAAATGGCATCCTTTAATCCGCTCCAAAAAGGCCGGTCTTCACAATATCCGTTTGACACTCCCTTCATGACCGGCCTCATTGAGTCCTTCAAAAAAACAACAGCGGAAAAGACATTTATTGCTACAAAGGGGACGACCCACATAAGCATTGTAGACCGTGAGGGGAATGCCGCGTCAATGACAACATCAAACGGTTCCGGTTCCGGCTGTTTCATCCCCGGCACCGGCATAATGCTCAATAACATGATGGGTGAAGACGACCTGCACCCGGAAGGTTTCTATTCTTCTCCTGCAGGTCAGAGGGTGTCCTCGATGATGATGCCTTCATTAGTCATTAAAGGCGGCAGGGTAGAATTCGTCCTCGGCAGCGGCGGCAGCAAAAGGATCAAGACAGCCATGCTCCAGGTACTCACGCATCTGATCGATTTTAATTATACTGTGGAAGAATCGGTGGAGATGCCGCGAGTCCATTATGAAGATGATGTTGTTCACACTGAACCAGGTATAGCAGAGGACGTGATTCAGGGCCTGCAGAGACTTTATCCTGTAAACTGCTGGGAGCAGAAGAACATGTATTTCGGCGGAGTCCACTGCGTCAGCAGCCGCATGGACGGCCGTGGAGACAGCAGGCGAGGCGGGAGCTTTCTGGCAGTCAGGTGACCAAAAGCCATTTCTCATCGATCAACAATCGTACTGAGTGAATCAATCCGTAACGAGACACGAAGCATCCTTATTCTCCTACCTTCACCCTAAGCCTATCCCTCATATGGAGAGGAGATCACAAGATAAGAATTACATTTCCAGCCACAAGTATACGGAGTTACATTTTTTTAATTTTCGGCAAAAAGTCAACCCGATGAATTGATTTAAATACTAAAAAAGCAGATTTGCGTGCAGTCGGCTGCTCTCTTTATAACGTGTTAACTGCAAATCCCTATTAATATTCATAAAGAATTTTAATATCATCATTCTTTATTGACAAATACCATGCTTAATATTAATATTTATAGACTTTCTTTACTCCCAACCATTTCCATATCAGGAGGTATGTATATGAAATTAGTTGCTTTTGTGAGTGATTACAAGATGACTGTAGACACTCTCGACCGGTTAAAACCTGAAAAACTAGGGATCATTCTTTGTCAAAACGGAGTGTATCACGCAACGACAAAGGAGAACGGCAAGGCTTCTTCTCTTTTGAATTACTCCGCTAATTATTATGTTATTCAGGAAGACCTGGAAACTCGTGGACTCTCCGGCGCAAATGTTGTTGACGGCAAAGTGAAGGTCGTTAATTTCGGTGATGTCGTTGACTTAATATTTAACGAATACGATAAAACTGCTTGGTTATAGGAGGATAATCAGATATGGGAAAACTCACAATAGGTTGTTTCGCATCACTGGTAGGATCAACAAACCTGGACTTTGCGGTGAAGCTATCGGCAGCGGCAATGGAAAAGGGACACAAGGTTGACCTCTGGGTCTCGGGCAACGGGACCATGGTTTCAATAAAAGACCAGAGACCGTTTAAGGACTATTCCAAACTCGAAAAGCCCTTAAAAGAGCTTATGGCAAAGGGACTCAACATAACAGCATGCGAGGCCTGCGCGGAATCAAGGGGATATCACGAAGACAACACGCTGGAGGGTGTAAAGAGATTCAGCATGGACTGGTACCTCGGCAGCTCCTTTGATGCGGACAGACTTCTTCATATAGGAGGTGAATAATAATGGCTACCACAAAACTCGGATTCATTATACAGAGACCCGGATACAAGAGTGAAAACCCCAAACTGGCCCTGACCCATGCCATTGCGTCACAGAGCGTAGAAATCTACCTTAAAGACGGAGACCTGGTGACTGCGGACATCGCCTTCATAGGAGACGGCGTTTTAAACTGCATAAAGGACCAGAAAGCGCTCGAGAACTATGATCTCAACAGCACCGAGTCTCACATAAAGATGTCACTTCTTCTGGACCTGAACGTGCTCGTATGCAAGGAAGACCTTGATAAGTTCGGCTTGTCCGAAAGTGATATCGTTCTCGACGCGCCGGAGTTTGGTGCAGACATGGAAGTGAAAGTCGTATCGTATGCAGAAATAGCCAAGATGATGGATGACATGCACCATCTTCTTTTCTTTTAAACAAATAAAGAAAATAAATATCTAGGAGGAAATATGGCCGATTTAAGATCGCAGGAACCAACACAGACCCTTGATGTACTTGGCAGGGTTTGCCCTTACCCGCTAGTAATAACCAAAAAAACCATTGAGAAGGCCCCGAACGGCACCCTTCTCAAAGTGCTCTGCGATGCCCCGGCATCTGCGGAAGACACCATCCCGAAGTATTGTGAAAAACAGGGCTTCCCGATGGAACTGATTAAACTCGAAGACAAAGGCTACTGGGAAATCTGGATTAAAAAGCCTTAAGAGATTATAAAGCAGGTTATAAGTTCCGCAAAAACTAAAAAGGCGTTCCGAATTTCGGAACGCCTTTTTAATTTATTGCTTATTACAGTTACATTTCTGTTACTGTAATGGCGGATTGCGGACATGATTCCACACAGGTCAAACAGTTTGCACAATCTGAAGCCTGATAGGGGTCTGACTTACCATCAGTAAGCTTGAAGACCTCGGACGGGCAAAGATTCACACACTCCTCACAACCGTCACATTTTGATGTATCAACCTGAACATCCATCATAGCTCTTACTTCCTCCTCTCATAAATTTTAACGTTTACCAAAGACCGCAACGACTCATATAACAATCGACTTTATCCCATCAGGATGTATTTTAGTGTTGTTCCCGGAATGAAAGCCTGGAGTAATATAGTCTGACTGGTCTCTAAACCTCCAATATTTTACAGATCAATCGCACGACGTGTCAACAGTCTATATTTAAATTGAGTTTTTTTATAACCTGCTGTAACAGGACAGCCCCGCAAGTCCAATAACGCCGATAAATGGAGTATAATTATTTCAGCCGTCATAGTAGCACCCCTCAGTTATGGGGAGTATTCCCCCTCCGATAAAGGGGGAGGAAGGGGGATTTTGAAAATATATAATTAATTTAAAAAAATTCCCTCTGACCCCGAGGAATCGAGTCGACACTACCTTGTCGAAATGGGGTATTTTCGGGTCAATAACTTCAGGACAAATACAGAAAGTACAGGAGGCTTGCCATGATCCGGTATTCCGGCATTAATCATATCGCACTGGTCACAAACGATATGGACAGGACCATCAGGTTCTGGAGGGACCTGCTCGGCATGAGACTGATCGCGGGACTCGCAGAGCCAGGAAGCAGACAATACTTTCTTCAGTTGACCGAAAACTGCATGATATCTTTCTTTGAATGGCCGGATGTCGAGCCGGTGCCGGACAGGGACCCCGGAACTCCGGTGAAAGGGCCTCTCAGTTTTGATCATATCTGCATTGAACTGCAGGAGGAAGACGCTCTATGGGCGCTCAAGGACAGGCTTGAAGCTGCTGATGTCTGGGTGACCGAGGTAATGGACAACGGCTTTATCCACTCCATATTTTCTACGGACCCCAATAATATCCAGCTTGAGTTCTGCTGCAGAGTAAAAGGGGTAAGTCTTTCAGCCCATCCCAGAATGATAGATCCGGTCCAATCTACGGTGACCAGAGAGGGAGCTGAGCCTGTCTCTGACAAATGGCCGCCAGTCGATAAGCCCACGCCGCCGGAGGAAAGGAAGATATACCCCGGGGTTTTGAAGAGGCTGGTGGAGGATTAAAAGTAAAAAAGGCGATAAGCATATGCTCACCGCCTTTCAATTTGTCTATGTACTGAATCCTAATGGTCCGACGACTTCGCTGTCCCTAGCTCTTCCCTCACTGATATGGCAACTTTATACAGTATGGTCAGAACGAGAAACCCTATCGACCATATACCAAGTGTAATCAATGACTCCTTGGCGGTCGGCCAGTATTCGGTCACCGTCCCGAAGTGATTGGGAACAAATCCGCCGATTACAAGACCGAACCCCTTGTCAATCCAGAGGGAAATGAATGTCGTTACACAGGCAATTATAAGCAGCGACTCTTTCTCCCTGAACTGATACGGAATAAGCAGGAAGAGCGAGATGATTGCGCATATGACCGATGTCCACATGAGCGGTACCAGTTTGGCGTGTCCGTCAATACCCGCAAACAGGTAATCGAAGGCATGCATGTGTCCTGGGATGTTGCTGTAGAACGCGGTAAACACCTCAAGCAGGATAAAGAACACGTTAGCTATCATGGCATACGTAACGATCTTGGCGAGTGCCTGGATAGGCTCCTTGCCCGGATCGAACTGAGTGTTCTTTCTGACGATAAGCGCCAGGATTATAAGCAGGGCCGGGCCGCCTGAAAAGGCCGAGGCCAGAAAGCGGGCAGCCATGATCGCGGTCAGCCAGAAGTGCCTGCCCGGAAGACCCGCATACAAAAACGCAGTTACGGTGTGAATGCTGACAGCCCACGGGATTGAGAGATAAATGAGAGGCTTCACCCATGATGCCGGCGCAGTCCCTTTTTTCTCCGCGTGCAGCGTTGCCCATCCGATCGTTATATTAAGCAGGAGATACCCGCTTAAGACCGTAGCATCCCAGAAGAGTATGGAATTCGGAGTCGGATAAAGAAAGACATTCATGATCCTCATCGGTTGCCCCATATCGACAAAAATAAAGAGCATGCACATAGTGACCGCAGCCACGGCAAGGAATTCACCCAGTATCACCATTTTGCTGAATTTCTTGAAATGATGGAGATAATACGGTATTACCAGCATCACGGCAGATGCCGCGACACCGACAAGAAACGTAAACTGTGAAATGTAAAACCCCCACGAAACGTCCCTGCTCATGCCCGTAATGCCAAGGCCGTATTTGAGCTGTTGAAGGTATGTAAGAACACCCACTCCGCTCATGGCAGCCAGTATGATGACAAGCGTCCAGTACTTCTTACCGCCCTTAAGAGCCTTATCCAGCATACTCTTCACCTCCTATCACATAAAACACACTCGGCATTGTCCCAAGCTCAGGTTTGCGTTGTAATGAATAATTGGACTTCAGTATCTTGCGTACATCGGATTCCGGATCATTGAGATTGCCGAAGGTCAGTGCCCCGTTGGAGGCCTCCGTACAGGCTGGCTGTTCGCCCTTTTCAAGCCTTTCGCTGCAGAAGGTGCATTTTTCCACCACGCCCATCGTCCTGGTAGGATATTCAGCGTTATAGTCCTTGATATAAGGCCTGGGATCCACAAAGTTGAAACTCCTTGACCCGTACGGACAGGCCGCCATGCAGAACCTGCAACCTATGCAGCGGTGCATGTCCTGCTGCACGATCCCGTCCGGCCTTTTAAATGTCGCCTTTGTGGGGCAGACACGCACACAGGGCGGTTTGTCGCAGTGATTGCACAGGAGCGGGAACAGTTTCTGTTTGAACGCCTCCGGATGGTAATAATTCTGCTGGTCCGGAAATGCATGGCCGTAGGTGTCATTCCATATCCATTTTATCTCATGCTTGATGTCTTCTTTCTCGGGAATCAGTGTCGGGATATTGTGGATCTTATTGCACGCGTCCACTATTCTCTGGTAGTCTTCGGCTGTCTGTAATTTTCTGAGATCTACCACCATAGCAAGACGTACGGCTGCTGTGGACACATTTGAATGGCCTGATGAAGCTTCTGCCTTGTCCTTGAAGACGTCGGCCGCGGTCAGGCCCAGTCCTATGCCTGTACAGCCGGCCAACTTAAGAAATTTTCTTCTGTCTATTTTCATAACAGGCCCTCCTCTTCAGAATAGTGACAATTCCAGCAGTACGGGTTTATCCCTGCGAAATTATGGCATTTACCGCAAAACTCCTGTTTGGAATGGCATGCAAGGCATCCGTTCTGAATACTCATTTCATACTCGTCACCGTCAAACTCAATGTAACGTTTACCGCCCCGCACAACTTCGTCTCTCCACTTATCCAGAATCATCATATGCTGCGCCCTCATCTGTCCAATAGGGACATCGCCTATATGCAGCTCATCGGGTGCCGCAGTGGGATCAGCGGGCTTTTCAATTGTCTTTCCTATATTAGTGTAGAAAGGAAACGTAACCAGAGCGATAAAGATGATCAGTCCTGCTATTATTTTGCCTCCGTTATACATTATTCCTCCTCCCCCTTATCCTCCATGCCTGGAAGTGGTTCACCGCGCAAATTGTTCTCTCTCTCTTTTTCTCCCGGCATTATCAGGGCATTTCCCACGAGTTCATGGACGCCGCAGACTGCCACATCAGATACCCAGTAATCTACGAGCGGCGGAAGCACCGCCCTGTCGATAGCGCAGAT
The DNA here is from genome assembly GCA_040756635.1 of Nitrospirota bacterium. Taxonomy (GTDB): domain Bacteria; phylum Nitrospirota; class Thermodesulfovibrionia; order UBA6902; family UBA6902; genus UBA6902. The sequence continues at coordinate 584 of JBFLYJ010000017.1, read as the reverse complement.
GCAGGACAGCATATTGACCCCGTGTTTTTCCTTGACGTATTTCACGGCATTGGCCCTTGGAAGGCCTCCCAGCATCCTAAGTTCCTCGATCTCGCCCGCGTTCAGGCCCGACCCGCTGCCGCAGCAGAAGGTCTGCTCCCTAATAGTGTTGTCCGGCATTTCATGAAAGTGGTTGCAAACAGTGTTTATGATATACCTGGGCTCCTCGAAGATCCCCATTCCTCTTGATGTATTACATGAGTCATGGAAAGTGACATTCAGGTCGTCGTTTCGCTTCGGATCGAATTTCAGTTTACCGTTTCTGATAAGGTCGGCGGTAAACTCTGTAATGTGGACCATCTTAGTGGATTTAGCGTTTTCGAATTTCGTCCCTGTTATCGGTGAGACCGGTTCCTCAAGGAAGTCCGCTGGACCGTTCATGGTGTCCATATATTGATGGAGCACACGCCACATATGCCCGCATTCCCCGCCTAGTATCCATTTTACTCCCAGCCTCTTTGCCTCGGCGTAGATCTTGGAATTAAGCCTCTTCATCATCTCATTGGATGTGAAAAACCCGAAGTTCCCGCCTTCGGACGCGTATG
>JBFLYJ010000169.1:0-6940 GCA_040756635.1 Nitrospirota bacterium | reverse complement strand
AAAACCACTGCAGAATGCAGGCCACACAGTACATGTCCTTGACTTCATGAAGGTGAAGGACACTGATGCTGTGCTTGTGTCTGCGCTCAATAAACATAAACCTGACATTGTGGGGTTCTCCCTGCGCAACATTGATAATCAGAAATATCAGGGCGCGCAGGAGTTCATTACCGATTATGTCCGGTGGGTGCAAATTGCAAACAGGACCGCACCTACTATAATCGGCGGTTCTGCCGTAATGTCTATGCCCGAGAAAATATTCGAACGGGTCCCATCCACCTATGCGATGGCCGGCCAGGGCGACAGGACATTCCCCATGTTCCTGGAGGAACTCGAAATCAGGACATCCGGTTTTGAAACTCCAGGGATTATGTGGCGTGAGAACGGAGATATCCACCGCAATGAAGGGCTGCTGAACGGATACCATGACAGGGGGACCATTGACTGGAGCGTGATCGATATCAGACGCTACAGAAAGTCTTATTTCAACTGCTGTGTTATAACTAAGACAGGCTGCCCTCACAGATGTCTTTTCTGTGACACCGGATCTTCATTCGGGTCTTCCTGGGAAACGAGAGAACCTGAAGCCATTCTGGATGACCTGAGAAGGGACGCCAGAGAATACGGGTTTAACCGGCTTGATTATTTTTTCATAGATGCGCTTTTTAATGAACCTCTTAACTGGGCAAAGAGCCTGCTTGAAGCCATTATCAGGTCAGAGCTGAAGCTTTGTTTTTCAGTTATTATTGAGCCGACTACTATAGACCGGGAGTTTGCCCGAATGCTGAGACGTGCAGGCTGCTTAATGGTAACGACGCTTCTGAACTCAATGGATGATGAACTGCTCTCAAGGATGCACAGACCTTTTCATGTGGAGTCAGTAAACAGGACTTTCGAATTATTTGAAGATGAGCGTATTAACTATATGCCGCAGTTTTTGATGGGGGGTCCGGGAGAGACAAGGGAGACTGTACTTAAAAACATGTCTCATCTAAAGCGCTGGAACCCTCTGCTGACGGACGCCGGTTACGGACTCCGGATAATGCCTAACGCAGGACTTTACAATGTTGCCCTTGAGGAGGGAGTAATTAATAAAGACACAGACCTTTTAAAGCCGACATTCTACATGTCGGAGGAATTGAAGAATGACGGGGAATGGCTGGACGAACAGGTCAAGGCACTCAAACGATTTCGATTAGGTTCACTTACTCAGTGGGCAGACTGGATGCTTCGCAGTATGATGATACGGTTTCAGTAAATTGGGTCGTGATTATCGAGGTTGCGCATCGATGATCAAGAAATGCAGACTGAAGGTGCGATCATTGCCACTGCCTGGCTAAAAACACATGCCAGGATCGTGACTGAAGTCAGGGGCGGGTGGTGGTTCTATAAAAATCTATGGCCGATGTCTGCAGGGGCGTATTGCAATACGCCCTACGAATACCTCGTCAAAATCAAACATCATTCAACGTTTCAATCGTTGTCTTTCTTGATATTCGCCGGATTGTCCTCGTCCATGTCCCATTGGACAGGATTGAACCGGATATATTCCCTGATCCTGAACAATTCATTTGCATCCCTGATGACGCGTTCGAAATAATTGCGCTGCCAGACAGGCATCCCGGGGTTATCGCGTGATATGTTAATTGCTTTTGTAACAGCAGATTTGAACCCGCGAACAATGGCGCCAATTGTTTGCGATGGTGACCGTAATCCAGCATCTGTAGGGGCGTAGCATGCTACGCCCCTACAAAAAACCATACCAATCAATTCATGCGGACATTGGCGGCATAAACGTATTTATTCAGACAAACAGAAAATATTTTTCCAGGGGGGGGTTGACAAACGCGAACTCTTCGAGTATTCTATAACCATGGAACTATCGAACTACTCCAAAATCTTCAAGGCGCTCTCTAATGAGCAGAGGCTCAAGATCTTTATGATTATATACAAAAACTGCTGTGCTACGGAAGGGACCGTGATAGGAGCGGAGTTTAAGATCGATGATGAATCAACTTGCTGCGTAAAAGGCAGCCTTGAAAAGGCCTTTACAAAGATATGCGACTGCATGAACCTTTCGCGCTCTACCATATCGCACCATTTTAAGGAGCTTCAAAGCGCGGGCCTGATTATTTGCGAACGGGAAGGACAGACATATCGCTGTAAGATCAATGAAGAGGTGGTCAATTCTATTAAGGAGTTTCTGAAGTGATTTTTTTTAGTCTCATTGTTCGATTGTTGTGAAATCTTATGATTATGAAAGGAGGTGAAAGGGGATGAAGAATGAATGCTGCAACATCAAGGTGACCGAGAAGGAAGACGGGTATCAGATCGAAGTTACCGGAGAAGGCGTCAAAGAGAAATGTAAATCGATTCTCGAAAGGTGCTGTTCAGGCAGTGAAGAAAAGAAAAGCGGCAAATCATGCTGCTGATAAGTGGCTCTGTCATGGAAAGCCGCACTATCCATGACAAAGCAGATGGTCAAATTAAATTAACGGAGGTAATGAAGATGAAGCAACTGGGAAGAACAAAATCAGCATCAACTATAATTGTATTGTCTCTTGTGCTGGTCTTTGGAAGCATAGCCGCGGCATACGCAGGCACCGGAGATACGAGTAATTGTTTATCAAGGTGGGGGGAGCCGATAGGGATCTCCTGTGCCACGGCCGCTCCTGCGACATCGCTTACGGAAGGCAGCTATACCGTTAATGCAAGTGATGATGCGGCGTCAACACAGTGCCGGACAAGGTGGGGTGAGCCTATCGGCGCAAGCTGCGTTCCTTCTACCGTAGTTGCGCTTTCGGACAACGCATCTTCAACGGTTAAGGCCGCTGATCTGAATTCAACAAATTGCCGCGCGAAATGGGGCGAACCGATCGGTATCGGCTGCCGTGTACCTGCCGGGAAATAAGGAATGACGAGAGCAAAACAGGTTTTTTCAGAGGGAAGGGCCCGTAAAATACGCCGCCCTTCCCTTCATGAACTGAGGGAACATGAAGAATGCGGACCGGGCCTGGTTAGAATATTTCATCTGAGCATGATGGGAACGATATTAGAGGACAATGATTGTATCAGTTCTTATAATCAGTTAAAATAAGCGGTAACATTTTAAGGTCACTTTAACCCTGCACAAGGACCGCAGATTATTAAAGCCCGATTTATTGCCCCAAGTTCCGGGGATAATCAGTCGGGCATTTTATTTTGATCCTGTGATAATTTCAATAAACGGAGCTGAATGATAACGTTGTACCGGACAATTTTTCTTAATGGAGGATTACACTCATGAAAAAAGAGGAGACAATAAAGATTGTAAGAGAAGGCTACGCAAAGGTCGCCAGACAGGGAGGCTCATGCTGCGGGCCTGCTGATACGTGCTGCGGAAGCACGAGCAAGGCGCGGGACATCAGCAAATTTGTAGGCTACTCTGATGAAGAACTCTCTTCAGTTCCGGAAGCAGCCGACATGGGGCTGGGATGCGGGAATCCCGTGGCGCTTGCGTCACTGAAGGAGGGAGAGACCATTATCGACCTCGGCTCGGGCGGAGGGCTTGACTGCTTCCTCGCGGCGAATAAAGTCGGGGCCTCCGGGAGGGCCATCGGCATTGACATGACCCCCGAGATGCTCGAAAAGGCGAGAGAGAACGCCCGCAGAGGGAATTATAAAAATGTGGAATTCAGGCTGGGAGAGATCGAGAACCTTCCTGCCGCGGATAATACCGCTGACGTGATCATTTCAAACTGCGTCATCAATCTTTCTCCTGACAAGCCGAGGGTGTTTCGCGAGGCATTCAGGGTGCTGAAGCCGGACGGAAGGATGATGATATCGGACTTGGTGCTTCTGAAGGACATACCTGATTTTCTGAAGGACTCTATTGATGCGTATATAAGCTGTCTGTCTGGGGCGATAAAGAAGGACGAATATCTTGCGGCCATCAGGGACGCCGGATTCCAGGACATCGAGATAATGGATGAGAGGACATTTTCCCTTGAATGTTACAGCGACGATCCCATTGCGAAGGCGGTAATGGAGAACACAAAAATAACCTCGGAGCAATTAAAGGACGTTGCAAAGACAATTGTCAGCTTAAAAGTCAGAGGTGTAAAAAGGCAGTCAGCGGATTGCGCGAGTAAATTATGACATGGCTTGAGGAAATCCTTGGGAAGTGGATAGTAAGACACCGATGGCGCCTCGTGGCCGCCACAATATTGATAGTATTGATCGCCGCGTACGGCCTGCGTTTTTTAACGTTCAATAATGACCTGAGGGTCTTCTTCAGTAAAGACAATCCCCAGCTGAAGGCGCTGGAGGAACTCGAAAACACATACAACAGGATCGATAATGTTTTGTTTGTCATCGCGCCGAAAGACGGTAACGTCTTTACCCGTGACACGCTTTCCCTGATTGAAAAACTGACCGCGTCTTCATGGAAGATACCGTATTCGAGCAGGGTCGATTCAATCACTAATTTCCAGCATACAAAGACCGACGGGGACGACCTAATCGTCGAGGACCTTGCGCATGACGCACAAAGCCTTTCGGACGAAGATATCGTCCGGATAAGACAGATCGCCCTCTCCGAACCCTCCCTCGTCAACAGCAGTGTCTCTCCGTCAGGACATGTCACATCAGTAAACGTAAACGTCCTTCTGCCGGGCAAGACGACCAAAGAGGTGCCTGAGGTCGTCGCGTACGTCCGTGCAATAAGGGATGATTACAGGAAACAATTCCCGGCGGTTGATATATACCTGAACGGAGCGATCATGTTCGACAACGCCTTTGGAGAAGCGACTGCCGACGACATGTCCATACTCATTCCCGCCATGTTCATAATGATCATCGTCGTCATCGGGCTTACCCTCCGCTCCATTGCCGGCACTTTTTCGAGCCTGATCGTTATCCTCTTCTCCGTGGCCTCAGGTCTTGGACTGGCCGGCTGGCTTGGAATTTCACTCAATCCTGCCTCAGCCAGCGCTCCGACGATAATTCTCGTCCTGGCGGTCGCGGACAGTGTGCATATACTCTCTACGGTATTGAATCTGATGCGCACCGGTATGAACAGGCATGATGCCGTCGCGGAGTCCATGCGGATCAATCTGCAGCCGGTTTTCCTGACAAGCATCACAACGGTGATCGGCTTCCTGTCAATGAACTTCTCGGACGCGCCGCCCTTCCGCGACCTTGGGAATATAGTGGCCATGGGCGTAACCTCGGCCCTCGTGTATTCAATATTTTTTTTACCCGCATTCCTCGCGGTCATTCCTCTGCGGCCCGCGTACAGTGCCGGGAAAGATGGGGCCTCACACTTTTTTGACAGACTGGGAAGTTTCGTCGTCCGTCGCCAAACCATGCTGTTTTGGGGGTCATGTATCCTTATCGTCAGCGCGACCGCCGGTATTACGCGGGTAGAACTTCATGACGACTGGATCAAGTATTTTGATCAGAGGTACGATATCCGTAAGGCTGCTGATTTTACGGTCGACAATCTGACCGGGTTCGACATTATAGGATATTCTCTTAATGCGGGCGGTCCCGGAAGAATCAACAGTCCCGAGTATCTTGCCGGGGTCGAGTCCTTTACGGACTGGTACCGGTCCCAGCCCAAGGTCGTGCATGTCAAGACAATAACCGACATTTATAAGCGCCTGAATAAAAATATGCATAATGATGATGAAAATTACTACCGTATTCCCGGGCAGCGCGACCTCGCCGCACAGTACCTCCTGCTGTATGAAATGTCCCTCCCCTTCGGGCTCGACCTTAACGACATCATCAATGTAGACAAATCAGCCACCAGGATGATCGTCACCGTAAATAACAGCACGACCAAAGAGCTCCGTCAGATAGACGACTCGGCGCGGCAGTGGCTGAAAGCCAATGCCCCCGCAATGGCGACTTTCGGTTCAGGCCTTTCGATTATATGGGCATACATATCCGAACGGAACATTAACAGCATGCTGGGGGCGTCTGTCGGCGCACTTGTCCTTATATCGCTTCTCATGGTTGCCGCGCTGCGGAACATAAAGATAGGACTTTTGAGCCTGATACCGAACCTCTCCCCCGCGTTTATGGCGTTTGGATTATGGGGTATAATAACCGGAAGGGTCGGGCTCGCGCTCTCTGTAGTCGTGGCGATGACGCTAGGCATTGTGGTGGATGATACAATACACTTTCTCAGCAAATACCTCCGTGGCCGGAGGGAATATAATATGAGCGCGCCGGACGCGGTAATGTACGCCTTTCATATGGTCGGCACCGCGATGTGGGTAACTACCGCGGCGCTGGTCGCGGGTTTTTTAATTCTCACCCTTTCCGGCTTTAAAATGAATTCCGAGATGGGACTGCTGACCGCCATAACCATCACTATGGCACTGGTCATGGATTTTTTCTTTTTGCCGGTGCTGATACTGAAGTTTGAGGGGAAAGACGAAAAATATGATAAAGGAGCCGAACGATGAAGATCCCGCTTAAGACCCTGACAGTATTCATGATGTCCCTGCTTATGATTATCGCTTCAGTGCCCGCAACAGCCGAAACCCCTGAGGAAAAGGGTCTCGCCGTTGCGCGGGAGGCGGACATACGGGGCGCCGGATTTAAAGACAGCACCGTCAATATGCTGATGGTACTCAAAAACAGACACGGCCAGGAAAGCACCCGTATCATCCGGAGCCAGACGCTCGAGGTCGAGGGTGACGGCGACAAGAGCCTCACCATATTCGATAATCCGAAAGACGTTCAGGGGACCGCGTTTCTTAACTACACCCATAAGGTCGGCGACGATGATCAGTGGCTTTATCTTCCGGCGTTAAAAAGAGTAAAAAGGATAAGCTCCCGAAATAAATCAGGCTCATTTATGGGAAGCGAGTTTTCATATGAGGACATTTCGAGCCAGGAGATAGAGAAGTACACGTACAAGTGGGTGCAGAACGAACCGTATGAAGGA
>JBFLYJ010000168.1:0-6940 GCA_040756635.1 Nitrospirota bacterium | reverse complement strand
GGCATTCCCATGTTCTGGTTTTTGATGGCAAACAAGGACTTGGTTATTACTGAGGACTCGCCGGGGACAGTGGATGCCTTGGCAAAAGGTTCTGAGTATTACAGGAACTTATATATAATGGGAGGGGTAGACCTCGGATTCAATGTTAAGCAAGAAGGCCACTATATATATGACGAGCAGGCAGCCAGCGCGATACATGACGCGGTTTCAAAGCTCCCTTCAATGATTCATTCAACATCTTTGTCATCGGGAAAAGATATTACAAAAACTGTATCCGAATCCTTTTCGTTTGATCTCGGCAAAAACACCTATACAGTAGTCCCGCAACATTCACTTACTTCCGGCAAGGACAAAAGGGGGAACAGATACCAGACAGATATGGCACTAAGGGGAGCAGGTTTTCAGTTGACGGAGGATTCATTGCATGAATTTAAATCTACGATCTTTCGAATGGACATTTCAAAAGAAATCAATCCGATTTTAGAGAGCCTCCAGAAGTGCGGTGATATGGAGAAAATAAACGCCTCTGAAGAAGTGAGATGCAAAAGATTAGAAGCAGAATTAAAGGAAAAAATAGAGAAAGCTGAGGAAAGGGCTGAGGAGATTTTAAAAAGGCTGAACGTGTTAAAGGGGAAGGATTTCAAGGATGAAAATAGATTTTCAAGGGCCTTGGATGAATCATTGGAAAAAGAGGGCGTCCAGTTTAAACCCCTTATTATGAAGCTTGCATATTATAAAACCAATCTGGAACTTGTGCGTTATTTCAAGCCGGGGCGGCAGGAAACAGGTGAATTCGGCAAAGGCTGGCGCTTATTGATTCCCTATAGACTTAGAACTGTAGATGACACTGTAACAGCATTCCAAGGGTACACAATCAAGAGAAAGATAGCAGTGGATAACTTGCTTTCTGGAGATCAGGAGGTGCTTGTCTTTAATGCTGATCGCTATTCAGTTGCCGGTTACGTTCCTGAAGAACTGGGGTCAAGTCAGGTGGTAGGACTGTTTCTTATGTCCGACGCATCATATCGCTTGGCGGATAAACTTGGCAACGAGTTTGGATTTGATCAGGCAGGGTATCTCACTGACATGATTTTTTCAGAAGAAAATCATATCCATATTGAATACCTTGACAAATTTACCGCTGCTTTTGAGAAGGTCCCTTATCAGATTCAACCCGCTGACGGGGAACAAATGAAATTCCTCAATGTTTCTATACCAAAGAGGATGGCAGTGAAAAATCTCATTAATGGAGACAGCGAAACCCTTATCTTTAGTGACAAAGGAGAAATGGCAGGATATGTTCCTGAAGATGCAGAGAAGAGTCGTTATAAGATACTGGTGCTAATGTCGGATGCATCGTTCCGCCTGCTTGACAAAAAAGAGAACGAGACAGTTTTTAGCCCATCAAGGACTTTTGATGGAAAATTTAAACAAATGGCGTTCCCCGATGAAAACAGGATGGTAAGCTCTGTGTCACAGGGAAATCAGAAAATCAGTTTTAAATATACCATGGATAAATCAGGCGACATTATGATCGCCAGCGCTAATCTCTCTCAAGGTGAAGAAATGAATCCAGCATATACGGTTACATATCATTATGATGATGAGGGAAGACTTTTCAGCGTAAAGGGGGGAGCTAGTAAAGTCGCCGAACTTCAAAATCAACGAAGAGATAAGGTAATAACTGCAAATAAGTAGAGGCTTAGTTGAAAAATAAATAAGAAACTTATTCCAGATTAAATAAGGAGGTTTTATGAGGAAAGTAAATTATCTGTTACTACTCCTTTTATTTCATTTAATTATTGGCTGCGGCACGCCGGCTGAATACCGTAAAGCTCAAGAGTCTCTCGCAGAGGGCGATTTCATTGAGGCCCTTAAATATTATGAGATGACTTTGGAGAAGGTATCTATACAGAGTGATCGGGAAATTATTCAAGAAAATATTGATGATACAAAGCGCAAAATTGTTGATAAAACTATAGAGCGTGCTGATAAGTCTTATAGAGAATCTATTCCCCCGACAGTGGAGTCAATTGACAAGGCGTTATTTGTATTGGATAAAAGTTCTCTTTATGACGATAAATTTCAAAGAATTTCTAAAAAAACAACTGAACTCAAGAATGAGAAAGACACTCTACTATCTATGGTTTCAAATTTAATCAACGATGCATATGAGATGGCAGAAAAAGAAGATTACTATAATGCCATTGAAAAACTTCGAAAAGCACAGAAAATAGATACAACAAATAAGCAATTATCGAATAAAATCACAGAAATGGAAAATTTAGTTGAATCCAATAAGATCGCTTATACCGATAAAATAAATAAATATCTTAGTGCTGGCAATGGAAAGGAAGCTGGAGTTGTTTATGATAAGCTTGTTTTAAGTGATCCACATTATCCCGGGCTAAATGACTTGAAAAAAGAGATACAGAAATCATATCAGGAACAAGTATTGTCTGACGTTAAATCCCTCGAAGCTCAAAATAAATGGTTTAAAGCATATCAAAAAATAAAAAAATCCGCCCTAAATACTCTGGATGGAGAATTGAATAAAATAAAAACAGAAGGTAGGCAATATTATGTTGATAAGGCGGAAACTTTCTTTGAATCCGGAGATATGTATCTTGCTTATATCGCATCTTTTAAAGCTAAAGAATTTGATCCAGACAATATTAATATCTTTCGTATAATGACGAAATGCGAAGATTATCTTGAAAAGGAAATACAGAAATATATTGCAATACCGACCTTTGATTCACCGGCAAATGATCCGGATGCTGGAAAATATTTTTCTGATGCCTTGATAAGCAGGTTGTTCCGAATTCTTCCTTTTGGGATAAACATAGTAGAACGGGAGAAAATCGATTTGTTAATTAGTGAACAAAAGATGGAGTTGAAAAATATAAGTAATCTTTTGGGTGTTAACATGATCATCACCGGCAATGTATCTCTCTTTAATGTTGACCACAGCAATTCAGAAAGAATGGTTACAACTAAGATGAAAATGGGCGAGGAGGAAAAGCCTAATCCCGAATATACGCAATTTCTTAATACGTATGGCAAAGACATAAATAATTGGCCTTATAAACCGCCGGTTACAGTTAAAGAAGATAAATATGAAATAATAAAATATAAGAAAGGACAAGCCGTTGTAAAGGCATTTGCTAACTTGTCCATTCGAATATTTGATTCAGATAAAGCAGCCATTGTATATGCGAAGGATTTTCAGGATTCTATAGGCAAGTCAGATGATTTTCAGGAAGCAATAGAGGGATCTAACGTTGAGGAAGATCCTTTAGAGTTACCGGTAGATACTGAAATTAAAAGAGAATTGCAAAATAAAATATTAGATAATGTTGTCCAAACGATCAGTGAAGTTTTTGAAAAAAGGGAAAAGAGATTTTTGCAATGGACAACATTCCACATAGAAAGAAAAGAATATCCGGAGGCTATTAAATATATTTCACAAGCTCATTTATATTCCAGAAAAGCTAAAATAGATAATGAATACACTCAAAAAATCTATAACTATATGATTGAGTTAACAGAGGGGGATGTAAATTTATAGGGTTCAAAATAAAGGATGCTTTGGAATTGTTTTAAGAATCTTCGTGAGTCACTTAGTCAATAATAAATATGGAGATGTAACGAGACATGGTTGGTCATGAGATAGGTCAATATAAAGTTCTCGAAAGAATTGGAAAGGGAGGGATGGGGATTGTTTACAAAGGGATACATACCCGGCTAGAGCAATTTGTAGCAATTAAAGTACTCTCTGCTGAATTTTCTCAAGAGCCGGCCATGCGTGAACGTTTCATGCATGAGGCCCGACTTCAGGCAAGACTCTCTCACCCCAATGTTGTAAATATTTTGAATTACATTGAAGAGGATAATAATGTTTATCTGGTGATGGAATACATTCACGGAGAAACGCTGGAAGCAAGACTCCAGCGTATAGGAACGTTTAGTCCCGATGAATGTAGAGAGATTTCCATTAGTGTGCTTGATGCATTGAGTTTTATGCATAGTCAAAAGATAATTCACCGGGATATTAAGCCAAGCAATATTATGCTTACTGATACAGGTCAGGTAAAAGTGACCGATTTTGGTATTGCGGTCTCCCTCACAAAAGATGGACTAACCAAGTCAGGGATGAGATTGGGTACCGCTTATTATATGTCACCGGAACAAATTAACGGAGAAAAAATTAATGAAACTTCCGACATTTATTCATTAGGTATTACCCTTTACCAGATGACAACTGGTCGAGTTCCATTTGATAAGGACTCCGAATTTGAAATAATGAAAGCGCATTTAGAACAGTCGCCTCTTCCACCCATTACTGTATCTCCGCATATTTCTAAAGAAATGAATGCCGCGATCATGCGTTCAATAGCTAAAAATTCAAAAGATCGCTTTCAAACTGCACAAGAATATAGCAATGCATTGATAAAATCAGGTGAGAGAGCTGTCGATTTTAACAGGACAATAGCATCCGTAACTTTAAAGAACCGGTTTGCACATCGTGTCAGCAAGAGATCCTTTTATTTTATAGTTGGTATAATTATTTTATGCGTCGTATTCGTAATTTATATATTTTGGGGAGGGGATAAAGAAAACAAGAAAAATACATTTGTGAAACAACCCAATACGACACCTATTGATTTATCAGCAACATCTTCAGAACTTCCTACTGATTTACCCCCTCCCTCCTCTCAAATTGATAAAAAGTTGCAGAATTCAGTGCCTAGGGATTTTTCTAATATTAATAATAATTCCATCGGGGCTAACAATGAAATTGACTATTTTGAAAGAGGGAAACAATTTTATTACGATAGAAAGTATAATGAGGCTGTCAACGAATTTAAGCATGCCTTATCCAATGATTCAGGACATAAAGAAGCAAAAAAATATCTTGAATTAGCAGAGATGAAAATATTGGAATTGACACGGATTAATATGGAGCAAGAAAAGAGGAGGAAAGCAGATGAATATTATTCTAATGGTCTTAAGTTGCTTAATAACGGTGACTTCTTGCAGGCGGTTGTTAATTTTAATGAAGTAATGAAATTAGATCCTGGTAATAAAGAAGCGCAGGAAAATCTTGATTTGGCAATGAAGAAGGCAGAGGAATTAAAGATAGAGGAAGAGAAGAAGGAAAAAATTAATGAATATTATTTAAATGGTCTAAGGTCGTATAATGCAGGGAAATTTTCTCAAGCCGTAGTCTTTTTTGAGAAAGTACTAAAATTGAAATCTGAATATAAAGAAACGAAAAAATATCTTGAATTGGCAAAAATTAAACAATTCGACAATAAGATTGATCCGGGAATTACTAGTAATATTAAGCCGCATACAATGCCTCCATGATATTTAGTTTATTATCCCAGAATTACATTAAACTATTTTTATCCCTTAAGATGAATGATTGATTAATCTTCCTGCAGGCACCTGCAATAACCTTCGCGGCCCTTCTGATATGGGCCTCGGAATTGTTTATCCCCAGGCTCAACCTGACTGCTGAAAGGGCCTCTTTATCGCTTAATCCCATTGCCTTTAGGACCGATGATGGTTCGTGTTTTCCTTCGTGACAAGCGGAGCCTGTTGAAGCGGCGATTTCATTTCTCAGTCTTGCCAGCAAGATATGTCCCTGAATGCCTGGAAATGAAATGTTCAATGTGTTCGGCAGGCGTTTTGACGGATGGCCGTTCAATTTTATGCCGGGGATTCCCCTGAGAAGGTCTTTATAAAGAATAGCTGACAGTTCTTTCATTCTGTTTACTCTCTTACCCATTTCTTTTTTCGCAAGTTCCGACGCCCTGCCGAGTCCCGCAACAGAGCAGACATTTTCAGTCCCCGGTCTCAGTCCCCTTTCATGCGACGCTCCGAAGAGGAGCGGTTTCAGGACGGTCCCTTCCTTTATGTAAAGCGCCCCAATGCCTTTGGGACCATGAAATTTGTGTGAGACAACGGTCAACAGGTCAACATTCAGTTTCTTTACGTTGACCGGGACCTTCCCCACGGACTGGGCCGCGTCGCAATGAAAAACGATACCCGCAGTCGCAGCGATCTTACCTATTTCAGCAATCGGCTGAATAGAGCCGGTTTCGTTGTTGGAATGCATGACGGTTATAAGAATGGTATTTCTTCTTACGAGTTTTTTCACCGCATCGGGATCTACAATCCCGTATCTGTCGACAGGGACATAATCAATTTTAAAACCGAGGCATTCAAGATGCTTCAACGGATTCGTTACAGAAGGGTGTTCAACACATGAGGAGATTATATGTCCCGGTTTATATCTCAGTGCAGTCCCGAATATCGCCATATTGTTCGCCTCGGTGCCGCCCGAGGTGAAAATTAATTCTCCGGAATGCGCATTAATCAGCCGCGCAACCTGCTTCCTTGCGGTCTCCACCGCCGTCCTTGCTGCCTGTCCATAAGGATGTCCGCTGGAGGGATTGCCGAAACAGGACCTCAGACACGCGGTCATTGATTCAGCTACTTCAGAGGCAAGAGGGGTCGACGCGTTGTTATCAAGGTAGATGATTTTATTTTTAAGAAGACGCACGGTCCAGATCCCGGTGAGACACGGTTGTTTTGATACCGAGCTTTCTTAAATAGGTTTCAATATGCTGGACAATGGCGGGCGACCTGTGTCTGCCTCCGGTGCAGCCGATGCCGATGGTGAGATAGCTCCTGCCTTCCTGTGAATAAAGCGGGATAATATGATTGAGCAGAGGACTGAGTTTGTCCAGAAATTCTTTTGTGGCTTTGTGAGACAGTACGAATTTTTTTACTTTCGCGGAAGTCCCCGGAAACGCCTTGAGATTTTCAATGAAATACGGGTTAGGCAGAAACCTCACATCAAACAGCAGGTCAGCTTCCGGCGGGATACCGAATTTGTACCCGAATGACACAAGGCTTACGGTCATTT
>JBFLYJ010000167.1:0-6957 GCA_040756635.1 Nitrospirota bacterium | reverse complement strand
AAGGTAAGTATAAATGAAAAATAAATTGCCTTCATTACGTATAGCTGACAAAACGATTAACCCTCCCATCATACAGGGCGGGATGGGAGTGAGAGTTTCGCGTTCCGGCCTTGCCGCGGCGGTAGCCAATGAAGGGTGCGTTGGAGTTATCGCGGGGGTCGGCCTCGGGAAATTCGAGAACCTGCCCCGTTCAGAATTTGAGGCTGTCAACAACGAGGCCTTGCGGGTAGAGATAAAAAGGGCCAAAAGCCTGAGCAAAGGCATAATCGGGGTAAATCTGATGGTGGCCCTTTCAAACTACGAGCCGCTAGTGAGAACGGCAGTCGATGAAAACATCGATATGATCATTTCCGGAGCGGGTCTGCCCCTGGAGCTCCCCAAGTTTGTCGAGAAAAAGAATATTATGCTGGTACCGGTAGTGTCGTCGGTCAGGGCACTGAAGATCATCTGTGACAAATGGAAAAGGAACTTCAGCAGGCTGCCGGACGCGGTCATAGTTGAAGGGAGCAAGGCCGGCGGGCATATAGGATATGATTTCGAGGCTGTAGTTGACGGGACGGCGCCGGGGCTTGATCAATTGATCACCGAAATAGTGGGCTTTGCAAAGACCTTTGATCCCGAGATCCCCGTTGTTGCGGCCGGCGGGATTTTTGACGGCAGGGACGTTGCCCATTTTCTTAAACTGGGGGCATCAGGGGTCCAGCTGGGTACCCGGTTTGTATGCACGAATGAGTGTGATGTTCATGAGAATTTTAAGAAGGCTTATATCAATGCCTCCAAAGAAGACCTGGTCATAATTAAAAGCCCTGTCGGCATGCCCGGCCGGGTGATCAGAAATAAATTTGTCGAAGATATTATGAGCGGCAAGACCAGGCCTGCTGCCTGCAACTACCGCTGTCTGAAGACCTGCAATCCCAAGACCGCCCCTTACTGCATAGCCAAGGCGCTTACGAACGCGGCAGAAGGGAATGTCGATGAGGGTTTTGTATTCGCCGGGTCAAACGCGTACAGATGCACCGAGATAGTCCCCGTCAAGCAGCTGATTGAGGAAATCGTATCTGAAGCCGCGGCCAATATGTGATTTCTCACTTGGGAAGCTTGTTCTTTAAATTCATATAGATTTCTTTGCTGTCGTCCTTCAGCTCATATTCTTTTTGAAAAACCTCTGCAGAAATCCTCTGCTTAAAGGTGAGCAGCTGCTGAAGATTGTCCATAACAGGAAAAAGTTCCACAACGCCGTTTTCGACTTTGTAGGGGAACCAGAGCGATTCGATCACGCATTCCCTTGAAGTAGCGCCTGTACCGAAGCTGCCCTTGCTTCGTTTTATGTAGATACCTTCTGCCAACAACAGATCATTCATTAATTTCCCTTTCCAGGATTCCCCCGCATTTAGATTAATTTAATAATGTAATCGGATTAAATTTCTCATATCTTTATAGATACCCCCCAGATAAAGCCGGATGGCAGGCATGATACAGTGTTTTCGGCTCATTCTCGTCCCGCATCCTGCGGGACTCCGATCTTCGGGCATTGAAATAACATTGTAATTAGTCGGGCTTCTTGTATTAACAGCACGCGCAATATAGAATATTTCATCAATCTTATGTGCGGGCATGACCTGGACATAAAATTCCGTTCCCGGACATCTGTGAGGTCTGATTCATGAGTTTAAGGATAGGTCATCTCTCGACATTTTATCACACGTCGATATTAATGACGGCCGCCAATACAATGGGCCCGGAGACGGAATGGAAGCTCTTCGGGACAGGACCGGCGATCGTCCATGCATTTGAAAAAGCAGAGATAGACCTTGCCTACATCGGGCTGCCTCCCGCGATTATCGGGATTGACAGAGGGGTGGACATTAAATGCGTGGCCGGCGGTCATGTGGAAGGCACTGTCATCAGCGGGGGCGGTCAGTTCAGGGGATTCCCGGAGATCCCGGCTCTGAACGAAATACTCACACAGTTTACCGGTCTTAAGATTGGTGTGCCCGGCAGGGGTTCGATCCATGACGTGATCATTTCTGAAATGCTCAGGAGATACGGCCTTGATAATGATATTCAGATCATAAATTTTAAGTGGGCGGACGAGATACTGGAGGCGATATACAAAGGGGAGGTGTCCGCTGCTGTAGGAACACCCGCCCTTGCCGTCGCAATTAAGCACTTTGCAGGAGGTAAGATTCTTTGTCCGCCTTCAAAGATCTGGCCTTACAACCCAAGTTACGGCATCGTGGTACATAACGCATTTCTCGATAAAAACCGTGAAACAGTCATGGGATTTCTCATCCGGCACGAAGAAGCATCAGCTTCTTTGAGGGACGATCCTGCCGGGGCGGCAAAGATCATCTCCGGTCACGTCGGTATTGTGGATCAGGATTATGTCCTTGACGTATTAAATGTTTCCCCCAGATACTGCGCCTGCCTCAGTGATGAATATATTTCAGCAACCATGGAGTTTGTCCGGACACTCCACGAATTGGGATATATAAAACGCCCTATATCATCCGGTGAAATCTTTGATAAATCCCTGATCGATGCCGTTCATCCTGAAAGGGACCATTATGGCGATACGGTATCATTGCCGTGACCGCTGTTTTTTAGCCCTTCTAACAGACCCTGAATCAGCCCTTTTTCCCTATTGAAAACGCCTTGCCAAGATACTGGCCGACCTTGTAATACGCGCGTGCTTCCGGGGCAAATAAAAACGGCTTCACTTTTTCTATATCAAGAGCCCCTTTTTCATTCAGCACGGATTCTTCAGCCTTGATGTCCATGATCTCACCGATGAACTGGGTATGCAGGCCAACTTCAATTGTGTGGAGCAATTTGCACTCAAGGACAAACGGGAACTCCCCTATATACGGGGCGTCGACAAGATCGCTCTTCACAGGTGTGAGCCCCGCGACAGCCAGCTTGTCCGTGTCCTTTCCTGAAACAAGCCCGAAGTAATCAGCCTCCTTCGCGTACGTCTCCGAAGGAATATTTATCGTAAAAGCACTGCGTCCGACGATGTTGCTGTAGGAATACGTGACTTTTCTCAAGGCGACCGCAATACAGGGAGGACTTGAACAGCATATCCCTCCCCATGACGCGGTCATGACGTTCGGCCTGCCGGCATCATCATATGTGCCCACGACAAAAACGGGAGTCGGATACACGATGGTTTTTGCACCCAGTGATTTTTTCATACGGGCCCTCCTGTTTTGAATGATTTATTTCTGAACGGATTATATATGGTATCATACGTGTCCGGTAAATATTTGAAGTGGACATGCGTGCTTAATAAATATTTATGGCAACACCTTGGTGAATGCATAATTATGCAAAGCAGGCATGATACGGTATTTTCGGCTCATTCTCATCCCGCATCCTGCGGTACCCCGAGGCTTTTGCCTGTTCAGACCTCCTGTCTTCACTACCGGCAAAAAAATCCGCTCACAAATACTGTATCATGCCTGCAGTCTCTTGTTGAATAAAGGTTATAAGCCATCAAATCAAATTCTGAAATAATATTGCGTCATAAATATTCTTAAGCATGTATGTCCGGGCTTACACTAATTAAATTAACCGGACTCTTCTGATATGGTATAGTAAATATACTACAGGGGAAAAAAGCCATGTCCAAAAAAAATAAACCATTGCCGAAACCGCCGTCCACGCCGTTTGGAAGAAAAAGGGCTTTTGAGGGGGATGAAAACAGCGGACCTTTAATGGCCGATAAAATGGCCATGGCCATGTCAGCCGGCAAGCTGGATGAGTTTTTGGAAAAAGAACTTCCTGATAACGAGCATGCCAGGAAACTCGTGGAGATGATGATGGGCATGACAGGCATGATCCCTTCAGAAGGCCTTTCTGTCAAGCCGTCTTCCCGTGACAGGGAATCATTGCCGGTAAATGAGACCCAGACCCTTTCCTCAGCGGCTCAAATGCCTGAAGACGTGATCAGCGCGGTCAGGTCCGGGGACGCGGGGGCACTTATGGATATCCTGAAAAGGGAGCATAAGAAACGTCAGGGCATCTCTGATGAAGACGTCAAGGAACCGGACAGAGCAGTCCCATCTTCTTCGGACCAGGCGGTCATCGATAAAGATATTATCGACGCGTTAATAAAGATAGCGTCTGAAAACAATACCTCCATAGACTGGCTCTTCTTCAGGGCGCTGAAGAGGTATGTGGAGGAGTACAGAAAGACGGGGAATTTGTGATCCTGCGAGTTATAAAACCATGAACAGAAAATATATTTATATAGCGGCCGTACTTTTTCTGCTGGCCGGCTGCGCTTCTTCAAACACACTCCGTGTTCAGGATGAAATGCAAAAATATTCTTCGTCGAAAAAGATATATATAGAGACCGGGGCAGAGGTCGTAAGCCTTTCATCAAGACTGGATTCCGCTCTGAACAGGAAAGGCCTCTTAACGACCAGGACAAAAAAAGATGCGGACTACGTCATGATATTTAATTATTCCGCCAGATTTGATGTGAATCCCTGGGTTTTTCTCTCATTTGATCTTACAATGACGGATGCCGGGTCAGGCGAAGTTTTATATAAAGTGACGATCGACGATATGAAACCTGAGCCTGTCAATACATTTATGACAAAGATAGTAGACGATATCACAGCGAGAAA
Organism: Nitrospirota bacterium; assembly: GCA_040756635.1. Taxonomy (GTDB): domain Bacteria; phylum Nitrospirota; class Thermodesulfovibrionia; order UBA6902; family UBA6902; genus UBA6902. The sequence goes on along the minus strand of JBFLYJ010000167.1, from coordinate 2,323 downwards.
GAGGATGAAGGACGTCGGCTTACTTATCAAGGCAAAAGAATAAATACATATCCCCGGCATTATTATTCATTCAATAAAACAATCACAGCCGCAGATCAGGAACAATATAAAAACTGAAGGGATCAGTTTCCGCTTATCCAGTCCATAAACTCTTTTTTCATGTCCAGGTGGTGAAGAGGAATGTTTTTGACCTTTGCGTTTCCGGGAAGGGCAAGGGCGTGAATGAACTTCAGTCCGTCCGCCTGCCATTTCACGGCATCGACAAGCTGTTTCCTTCTTGCCGCCCTGACAATGTTTAAAATACCGCATCCTCTTGCCAGCAGCGCAAGGTCGACGCATGAACCGGTCAGGGTCGGCTGCTCTCCTGTGGAACCGTACGATCCGTTGTCGACGGCGAGTATCGTAAGGTTTGGAGGATTAAGGTGTGCAGCCGTGGCAAGCGTGCCGGGATTCATAAGTATGCTGCCGTCGCCGTCGATGACGACGACTTCCCTGTCGGTTGAAAGGCTGATTCCAAGCCCTATCGGGGTTGCCATCCCCATGCTTCCGAGCATGTAAAAATTAGAGGACTCGTGCCTGATCACGTATAACTCTTTTGAAGGGATACCCAGGTTGCAGACCACTATTTTGGAATCCAGATGCGGGGCTATGGCGTCAAGCATCTGATAGCGGGTTAATACAGGAGACGACGCCGGACTGATTTCCTCATTCGTGCAATGCGATCCCGGCCTGTGCTTAACGCTTACCGCTGCACCCCCGGCCCCTGATTCAGTTTCCTCAAACACCGCCGGACTCATGAGGAACGCATGGATCTTGTCTTTCTTAAACACATGGGGAAGTTTTTTTGCGATGATGTCTATATCATCAGCTGATCTTATTGTAGAAAACGGGAGCCGAGCGCCTCTCAGGATCCCGGGAAGTTTTTCTCCCATCGGGAATTGCGCCGCGATCGCCTCTTTATAAATCCCCCTCTGGCTGACGAAGATGGCGAGCGGCAGGTGATAGAAACCGGTGAGGGAAAGAAGCGCGTTTATCATGTTTCCGATGCCTGAACTCTGTACGAACATGGCGGGCCTTTTTCCCGCCAGCGCCATACCGGCGGATATACCTACGCCTTCTTCCTCCCGTGTCAGCGGGACATGGGGGAATTCCATTTTTATCCTCTCAAGGAGCAGCTTGATCCTGTCACAAGGGAGGGTCGACACGTAATCAATACTGTTTGTCTTAAGGATTTCTAGCAGGTTGTCTTCAGCAGAGTACACTTCAACTCCTTTATCTCGTCATCGGAAATGTTTTTTGATATGAACACAGGTTTAACAATATGTGTGCTCATGTCCTTTCTCAATCTCTTTTCCCCGCCGCCCGTTATGTTGAGCAATATAATATCATTCTTTTCGACGTGTTTCTTTCTTACCGCCTCAAGCAGTGCCGCGACCGCGACACCGGAGGCGGGAACAATGTCTATACCCTCGGTCTTTTCAAAAAGGTCCATGGCGGCAAAAACATCATCGTTTTCGATACCGTACATTCTGCCCTTTGTCGCGACAAGCGCGTCATATAATCCACCCTGCACGGAATAGGCGGGGTAACGTGTTGACAGGACCCTGGTCGTTATCTGTTCGATCAGCTTCGGGTCAAGGTCTTTTGGACTCAGATTCTTGCTGCCATTGTTCCACGCCTTTACCATCGGCGCAAAGGGCAGGTTCTGCGCCAGATGAAGGACAGGGGCCTTCCACCCGAATCTCCCGTCCCGCAGGAACCTCCCGGACATTTCCCACACCGCGATTGCGCCTGTTCCGCTGCCGACCGCCTGAAAGTAACGGTCAGGAAGCCTGCCGATTTTTGAGACCGCTTCAAGCAGGACGATGCCGAGGCCGTCTCTCTTCGCGATATTTTTTACGCCGCCTTCAAATGGATATCCCATGTCCAGCGCTATCTTCCTGGCAAGGTCTATAGCGGCCGAATAGTCTCCGTCCTCCAGAGCAATAGTGGGTATCTTCAGTGACTCCTCGAGATACCACATCTCATACAGACACATTTTAGGAACGATAATGATGACAGGGAACCCGGTCACTGTTGAAAGATGAGCAAAAGCACGGGCCGTATTCCCCGCAGAGGCCACGACCATCCCGTCGACCCCGTTACTGCGCGCGTTCTCCAGCACAACGGCCGCTTCGAATTCCTTGAACGTGCAGGTGGTGATCAGAGCCCTCTTTTCAGGCCAGTATCCGTTAAAGGCAATGTACAGCCCTTCCAGCCCGAGCTGTCCCGAAATGCCCTCGGATTTATAGACAACAGGCCCGGGCTGAAAATAGGTGGAGTC
>JBFLYJ010000166.1:0-6957 GCA_040756635.1 Nitrospirota bacterium | reverse complement strand
CTATATCTCGATAACAGAGAGACATCTGAACAAATAATCTGTAGAATTTATAAGAAAGGAGACAAGATTATGGGAACAATCAGCAGTGAACTTGCAGAAAAGATTAAATCATTGCCGGATACCGACAAGATCGAACTTGTAGATTCAATCTTGGCACAGCTCGACAAGCCGGACCCGGAAATTGACCGCATCTGGGCGCATGAGGCACGAAAACGCTGGCAGGCTTACAAGGCTGGTAAATTGGAGACCGTACCCTATGAACAGGTAATGGAGAAGTACCGCGCTAAATGAAAGTCCGTTTCTTAAAACCTGCACAGTCTGAAGTCGATGATTCTTTTGCATGGTATGATTCGCAATCGCGAGGGCTTGGAACGCAATTTTAGATGATGTTGACCGTACCATTAGAAGAATAACGGCATATCCCCTATCTAGTATGGAAATTGAACAAGATGTAAGACGTTGCCTGCTTTCACGCTTTCCGTATGGGATCATCTATGGCATTGATGCCGGGACAGTTATCATTGTTGCAGTAGCTCATCTACATAGGAAACCGCGATATTGGATTGATAGGTTGCTCGAATAAAAAACAGTGTATTAATAATTTGATATTTATCCCTGTAGATATCACCCTGTATCTTCCTTCAAGCACCTCCGGGACATCTTTGACTGCTGCGGGGAGTGGTGAAGCGGGGATTATCTGTAGGACCGTAATTCATTGCTTTTAATATAAGCCATCGAACATATCTTGCCTGCATACCTGTTCCTGTCTATTTCGCGTCCGTCCATAAACGATTTCAGGTGCTTTATTGTATGGTCGATCATTTGCTCATATATCCCCCTGTCCGCAAAGTAGGATGGAAAGTCTACTATATGCTCTTTTAAAAGCAGATACATATACTCATTATCAAAATCCATAAAACTGCTGCTGCTGAATGTTACAATCATTTTCCCTTCATAACTGCCCCACAGTTTAACGAGTTCTCTGATATGAGATTTTGAAAGACGATCAACGTCCTTGAGGATGACGAGATCAAAATAGGTGAATTCCTCAAGATACAGTTCCTTCTCTGAAATGTTTTTGCAGGGGATTACACAATACGCCTTTGAAATTAACCCGATATCATCAGCCATCATCAGTTTACCCAGAATAAAGTGCGTGTATGATTCATCTTCGTACCGTATGGCCATTCTCTTTACACTGTTAAGCAGGCTGAATTCATCAAAGGCCTTCAGCAGGTATTTGCAATGAACTCCCCTGTGCAGATAGCCTTCTATTTTAAACGGCGTAAGGGGGAATGGTCCGCTCCTGATGTTCCCCTTCAGCCCGAGTTTCTGCAGCACATTGTTCGCTTCGCTGACAGAGTCGCTGATAAAATCCATTATCTTATTGTCATTCAGGCCGGCCCTCTTAAGCATGTGTATAAACAGGGCCGCACTATCTCTATCTCTGTCCATAATGAACTTGGTGGCGATAACGGTAAGGTATACCAGAAAAGCATAAATCAGTTTCCGTTTCGATAACGTCAGTTTAATATCGTCTGGTGTATACCCGGGATTGAGGATGAGATGGGCAAGTACATACCCGTCATAGAGGTCTTCAAACTTTCCCAATCGTTTTTCAAAGTAGTGTTTGTTGATCAGCAGAAGGTCTCTCCCGAAATTGTTTTTTTCTAATATCCGTGATATCTCTGAATATACGCTTGATGCGGAGGTATAATACTCCTTCATGCCTTTTGAGTCTGCACTGCTCAGGTCCATCATTAATTCGATCCCTTTTGTTTCGAGAGACAATAAGAGGCGTCCTTCCCCCTCTTTATCCTTGAATCCGAAAAAATGTGACAGGTGTCTGAAGACCACGGTCTTAAGAATGATGAACGGCCCGTAACCTTTGAAATACGGTAAAAAGACCTCCATATCAGTTAATTTATTCTGGACAAAATCCGTGGATATTTTTTTAACAGACTCAAGCCCGAGTCTCGCGATAGCAAAGTCGATACTGGTAATTTCTGCCTGCCTTGCTGAAGATGCCCTGCCGGCCTCATGCATTAATAACGCTGCGAGACCTGCCGGTTCCGCGTCTTTTATCTTTTCACATTTCTCCGTTTCCGTTTCTTCCGGCACGACCTGCTCACTGAAAGCGTCGCTTATCTCCTCGATGAATGTTATGAGTTTAGTCACATCTGTATCCGGGCTCTGTAATTCCTCGATAAGATTCAAACAGGAGATGATAACGTCTTTACTCGTGATCTCCACAATCGCGTCGTCGGTGACAGTTGTTCCGGGTGTGTCCCCGGGGTTCCTGAGAGTCGCTGCGACTTTTTTTATCAGGGGGACGACATCAAATCCGTACACGCACCTTAGTCCCATAAAATACTTGTCCTGCCATACAATGTCCGCCTTGATTTCTCTATTGAAGAGAGTTATGGTGAGTGAGGGGCCTCTGACCTCCTGCTCCCCCGCTTTCCGTATCCGCATGCCGCCACCGCTCATTTGGATAATCCTGCCGATGTCTCCTGCAGAATACTCTTTTACGAAATAGCGGATGTGTCCCCTTCTGTTCTGAAAGGCATTGTCCGGTCTTTTTTCATTTATCGTGGCAGTTACGCTGAAATTGATTCATGGGTGAGAATTAAACAAAATCATCTCAATGTGCAGACTTGCAGGCATCAAAAAATCTTATTGTATCTTAAACGTATATCAGACATTATATCAATAAAAATATCTGAGGAAAAAGGCAAGAGGCGGTATACAGCTTTGAAGGCACGGCAGTACACTCACTTCAGGGATGATTAATCCTGCCTGCCGTTCAGGGAGGCAGCTTCCTGCGCCTGCACTTTCGCCTCGATAATCCTGCTGATTCTCTCCATGGCCTCGATAGCGGGGAACTTGTTCCCCTGAGAGAACGCGGCCTGTGCTTCTGTACGATACGCATCCTGAAGCCCCGAGATCACATCATCAGCAAATCTCTGAATCGATTCCTTCACATTTTCTCCCGTAAAATAAACCTGCCCGTAGATCGTCTTTTCTGCATTGTCCACAAAAACGAGGGCAGCCCTTTCCCTGCTCACCCCTGCCATCACCGCGGATATCTCCTTGACCACCTTTTGACCGTTTTCATCCGTAAAGTCAAACACAACCTTACGGACTAAAACCGGTATCCGTAATATTTCGCGGTCGTACCGGGCCTTGAGAAATCTGCCGGGTGAATACCGGGGATACCTGTTGTCCAGTTCGGTCATGAGAAAGCGGAATTCAGGAGTGTCATAGCCCTGACCGAGGAATATATAATGCGCAGGGTCGTAAAGAGTCGCGGCGGCATTGTTGATTGTCCATATGCTCTGCTGCTCTTCCCGTGTCTTTTCATCTTTTACGGGCACCAGATATGGAAGGATGCTCTCACGATATCCGACAATGATGCGGATGTTCCGCCCCATAACGTTTTTCCCCATGGAATGGGGCGCTGAAAACTCAAGGTACAGATTGTCATCCGTATTGATCGTCGCGCCTGAACCGAATGCCTTCATCCCGTCAGTGCCCATAATAAAATAACTGAGAAAGTCTTCCGCGGTCCCCATCATTACCTGATTGAGGTCTTCCTGGACCGCCGGATACGCGATGCGGCGCTCCAGGTCTTCTTCATCAATGAGCAGCGGTGAGTTGCTGCCTATAATCACTGCGTCGAAGTAAGTGAGCCATGCTGTCGTATATGTGAAATTCGCGGAAAAGGTCCCTACAACGGACTTCAGGTCTTCAATGCTCAATTCATAGATCGGCAGCCACTGGCACACGATCCCGCCCGGCAGGAGCTTCTCTGAAGCGAGCCTGAAATACTCGGAGGTATAAAGGTATCCCGAACCCTGCGTCCAGGGGTGTATCGGGTCTGCGGTAATGACGTCGAATTTCTCCTTTGTCGTAAGCAGATAATTTCTTCCGTCATTAAAGATGATCCTGAGTTTGGGATTGTCAAGTACGTAATTGTTGTACCTTCCAAAGGTCCTCGCAGCACCGGTCACCTTCGGCTCGATCTCCGCGAGGGTCAATTCTTCCAGGGTGGGATGGACCGAGACCGCGCCGAGTGTCATCCCTGTACCGAGGCCGACCACGAGAACTTTACGGGGGTTCTTGTGGAGCAGCATGGGCAGATGACCGAGTGTATACTGTACCTGCCTGTCTCCAGCGGAATCGGACGCGACGACCTTTCCATTGACGAGTGCGGACTGGGAGCCTCCCTTTGCCCGTATGGAACTGATCGTTGAATCAACACCTTCATAATAGAAAAGAACATCAGTGTTCTCAACTGCGTCCTTTACCTTTTCAGGCGTGTTATAGAGTTCGGGCCGGTTGCTCTGGAAAATGGCGAAAAACCGCGCGTCCCACATTCTGAATGCACCCGGAATGAGGATGAGATACAGCATGAGTCCAAGTGATGCCGCCACTATCCCCGCACTTATGATTTTCGCATTTCTCGTACTGAACATCACCAGTAGTCCGAAACCGAGATTGATAACGGTCAACAGCTGGAGCGACCGTTCGAGACCGAAAAAATAGATCATGAAATATCCGCTTACCGCCGATCCGAGGATCGCCCCGATTGTATTATAGGCGAGCACATCCCCTACCGCATGACCTATTTTATTTCTGTACGCGGCGTTCACCTTCCCTGCCAGTGGAAAGGCGAGGCCCATGAAAAAGGCAGGCACAATCATATAGGAGAAAGCGATCGCCAGATTTGACCACTGACTTGCATCGAATATGCTCAGACCCTGCCCGATAAAATAATTTTTCAGAGCAACCGAGTGCAGGGGGAGATCACGGATGTGGAATGTCACGAATAGAGCGGCTATCCCTATGATAAACTGCACAGCGCCGAACCCCAGTATATGTCTTTCCATTTCAGGCTTCTTTGACGGCAGAAGCTTCATGAAAAGACCGTAGGACTGGCTGCCGAGGGCTATCCCGGTCAGAAAGGCAACGAGCATGGCGGTGAACCCGTACACGCTCGTTCCAATGGTCAATGTCAGTATCCTTGTCCAGAGGACCTCATATCCAAGGGCGCAGAAACCACTCACCCCGATCCCGAAGAGGACCAGCCTGAGCGGAAGAATATTTTTTATCTCATCTTTATCAGGTGCTGCCCCCGGAGGTCCCTGCCCCAGGCCTTTATTGGAATCACTGAATATTACCCTCACCCTGTCCGCAAGAATGAAACTGACCACGCCGATCAGAACGTTTGCGGCTATCGCAATATGGAAAGTTGCGCTGACTCCATACGAATGCAGCAGGTAAAAACCGGCTGCTGCCGTGCCTGCGACAGCGCCGAGCGTATTAAAGCCGTACAGGAAAGAGAGATGCGTCCCGATCTTTTCAGAGTGACCTGATATGAACCTTGTCAGTACGGGAAGTGTTCCTCCCATGAGGGTCGCAGGGATGATCAGGGTAATAAACGCGAAGAAGACGCGGACGAATGTGACGTACAATCGCGAATCTTCTTTTCCCTGTACCAGAAATATATAAACTGAAGGATAAACAGTGATCAGCACAATAAACATGACCGCAGACAGGGCGATACCGATCTCAAGCATGCCATAGAAACGCAGCGGGTTTTTCATAACATCAACCCGCTTGCCTATCAGGGAGCTACCGAGAGCAAGTCCGCCCATAAATACGGAAAGCACGGTGGTCACCGCGAGGTGTGTCCCGCCGAAGATGAGGCTTAATGAACGGACCCATACGACTTCATAGACCAGGGCCGCTGCTCCGGAGAGAAAGAACATTATGTAGATAAGGCAAAGGACAAACCAGTTCATGTCAACCTCCTGAAACTGAAGGTCTTGCAGTAATTCAGGATAATGCTGAGGATCAAGGGAAAATCATTACGTAAATTATCTTCCCTTTTTTTGTTATTATACAGGAATAAGTTCATGTTGAACAGGTTCAATCAGTTACCGGAGGAAGCATTCGTGCTTATAAAATCGAGGAAAGTTGTCGTGGCGTTGTTGTTCTTTATGCTCATATGTGTGCAACTTCCCTTCACTCCTCAGCTTTCCGGTGCGGAAATCCTTAAAATAGGCGGGACCGGGACTGCACTTGGTTCGATGAAATTACTCGCCGCCGCATTTGAAAAATCGCGCCCTGACATTACAGTGCTGGTCCTGCCGAGTTTAGGGAGCAGTGGTGGTATCGGCGCTGTCTCAAGGGGAGCATTGGATATAGGTGTCAGTTCAAGGGCATTTAAAGAAGAAGAGCTTTCTTGGGGGCTGCAGGAAATAGAATATGCAAAAACACCGCTCGTACCTGTCACATATGCCGGGACGAGCGTCCCGGGGCTGAGTTCCGGGGAGATCATTAAGATATACAGGGGGGAAATGCAGGTATGGCCTGACGGTACGCGGATAAGACCGGTACTCCGGCCTGCTGCTGAATCCGACACCATAACTGTTAAAAATATATCCCCGGAGATGAGCGAGGCCGTTGACTTCGCCTTGGAGCGCCAGGGGATGCTGATCGCGCTGACTGATCAGGACTCGGCTGATATGATCGAAAAAATCCCCGGTTCCTTCGGATTTTCGACTTTGACCCAGATCATTTCTGAAAAACGACGCGTGAAAGTGCTCGCGCTTAATGGGGTCCTGCCGGTCCCTCATGCCCTGGCAGACGGAAGCTATCCCTGCTTTAAAGTGTCGTATCTCGTGATTAAGAAAAAGCCGTCTGTGCCTGTTCAACAGTTTGTTGATTTTGTCCGTTCTGATGAAGGCAGGAAGATACTTGAAGAATCCGGCAATGTCGTTGTCTCCGGGGCCCCAAAAAATTAATATGGAGACCAGAAAAACAAGCAGGATTATTACCTGGCTTGCCGGGATAATTCTGGGGGGCGGGGCTGTCGTTATTCCACTCGGTTTCTTCCTGATTTCTTATCAGTACGAAGCAGGGAGTCTTGAGACCGAGGCCTGGATTAAG
>JBFLYJ010000165.1:0-6973 GCA_040756635.1 Nitrospirota bacterium | reverse complement strand
GAAAGATGCGCTGCCCGGTGGGTCCATAGTCTTTTACCGGTCATAAGGCTGGCGGTCGTCGGTGTGGTCCAGTTGCTTGCAGCATGCAGGTTGGTAAACACTGTTGCTGTTTGTGACCAACGATCAATAAAGGGGGTAGTTTGTCTGTCGTAGCCGTATACCGACATATCTTCCGCTGCCAGCGCGTCAAAGGTAACCAGTAAGATATTCGGTCTTTTACTGCTTTTTACCTCGGAGATCACTTTTTGCGATACTTTCTTGCTATCGTCGTCACCGGTTTTTAATTGATACATGACTATGGGGACTGATATTAAAACAACTATTCCAAAAAGCCATACCAGTGGTGTGATATGCTCAGAAACAGCATTAATCCATCTCTGAGACTTGTGACGTAATGACCATGCGATCAATATCGACAGAAGAGAAACTGATATAAGAACGGCAAGTTTAATCTGTTTTGTCGTAGTTACGTCAGGCCATAAAAACTTTTTACCCTCCCAGACCAGAGCTCCAATGATTATAAATACAATTGTATATAACAATATATGATCTGTTCTTACGCCGGTCCCGGCCATGTCAGAAATTTTCTCAAGCGCCTTTAACAGAATCCATATAATTACCGCTGTTGATAGTGCTACGATACTCCATAGGATCAGTGCAAGGGCCAATCCCGGAATAAATTCGGCAAAAGACGAGTGGTAACTAAAACCGTCCCATCGGTTAAATGCATCCCCCATCAGATAAAGGGAGAACACAACAAAAACGAGACGAAAAAATTGCCAGAAAGATATTCTCATATTCATAATTTACAAAACTAAAGAAGTTATATAAACCTAATATTTCCGTTTATCATTTATCCACTCACCGCTGAAAATCCTGCCATCGGGGTAAGTGATGGTACCTTTACCGTGTCTATGACCATTTCTCATCTCGCCGATAAAATGATTGCCTTTTTTATAAATAATAGTCCCTTTGCCGTGCATGTTACCGTCTTTCCATTCACCTTCATATCTGCTCATATAATGAGCCCCGGTATCATATACAAGTATCCCGAATCCATTCTTTTTGTTATTTTTCCATTCGCCGATATATCTATATACATTGGGATACGTTAATGTTCCAGTTCCATTTTTCATACCGTTTTCCCAATCCCCCTCATATACAATTCCGCTATGATATCTATAAACCCCATAGCCGCTGGAACATGTACCCTTTATGCACTTATTGTCAAATGGATTAACGACATAAAACGTGATACTCCCCAGTATAAAGAGAGCATAAAGGGCCACTATAAAGATTATCCTTTTTCTGTCTGATTTCATTTCCGCAGTCAGCCTTATTAATATGATTCCTTCCCGCTGAACCTGTTATTTACCTTCACAAGGTTGTCCTGAATAAGACCAAGAAGATGTCTTCCAATTTTTTCTTCCTCTGAATAAATATCGTTAAGCTCGCCCGGGTCTTCCTTCAAATTAAACAGTACCGATTCATTCTTCTTAAGATAATGTATTAATTTATAATTACCTTCCCATACGGCAACCGTACCCGTTTCTATTTTTTCCTCAACCGGAACTTCTATCAGATCCATGGAAAAAACCGGGGTCGGCGCAGGCTTATCTCCCCGCATATATGGCAACAGGGAGCGACCTTCAACCCACGACGGAACAGGGATGCCGGCTATATCCAATATTGTTGCTGGCACATCCGCCTGGTCAACAAGGTCGTGGACAATTTGCCCCTCTTCATGTCCCGGTAATTTTATAATCAAAGGAATGCTGGTCATTTGCTCAAAAAGAAAAGGCCCCCCATGCGAAAAATAGCCATGTTCAAAACTCTCCCCGTGGTCGGCAGATAAAATTATTACCGTATTTTTCATGTCATCGGATTCTTCAAGCTGCTTAATGAAAGTCTTGAACTCATTGTCGCAATATCTGATAAACTCATCATATCGGGCCCTCAAGATATCTGCATCGGCTTGTTGATCCTCGGAAAAGTATCTCGGCCGGACAAGACCATCCTGTGACTTTGCGGTTGTATATTTCGAAGAAGAATTGAATATGTTGGCATAATTATCAGGCGCCAGATACGGCAAATGAGGAGGATAAAGATGCAGCCATGCGAAGTAAGGGCCCTTCCTGTATCTCTGCACCTCCGCGATAAACCTCTCCGTGACTTTTCTTATGGGGAATTGATTTTTAATAGGGTATTTAAAATAATTATCCGGCGCCAGTTTTTGCAGGATAAAATCTTCCAGCAAAATCCAGTCAAATTCCTGGATATTTCCAAAGTACTTTTGCAGAAACCTAAATGAATACCCGATAACGCTTGACGGAGTCATAAGATCATAAGATGGGGGCGCCGCAATAAAGCTCTCCGATATGCCTAACTCCTGGACGGAAGCAACGTCATTTGCTACAAACGCCATATTTACATACCCATCATTTTTCAGAAGCAGCGGTATGTTCTCGGTCTTGCCTTTGTTGGGTTTACCCCCGTTCGACTGAAACCTGCGGTGGACCCACACTCGCTTGCCTGTCATAAGCGTCGCTACTGTCGGAGCAGTATAATTGCTTGCTGCTTGAAGTTTCAAAAATACCGTAGCGGATTCCGCCCATTTTGAAATAAAAGGAGTTGTTTCTCTATCGTATCCGTAAACAGACATATCACGCGCTGTCATCGCGTCAAAAGTTATTAATATGATGTTCGGCCGGCTCACATCCCCATTCGCAGATGCTTTTGGTTCAGCAAGATTATTAATTTCCGCCAGATTGCTCCACGCTTTGTAACTAATAACAGGAACCGATAATACAACGATCATTCCAAAAAGCCATACCAAAGGGGTAATTCGTTCGTTGATCATCTCTAACAACCATACAGCCCTATTGCGCATCATGATCGACGCAAATAAAGCTATGACAGCGATGCCCGCCACCAGTCCGAATTTCAACTGAATGGATACCCTTACGAAAGGCCACAGGCTTGACTTCAGATACAAGCTTATCAAACCTAGCAATACAATAAGACCCGTTAATATCAATAAGTCCTCAAAATGTACTTCCAGCTTCAATAAGTGAAATATCTTCTTTAACACGCTCAATACCAGCCATGCAAATATGGCCGTTAACAAAGCCAATAAACTCCACAGGACCGATATGAGGGCGACAGCTGGAATAAATTCGAGGAAGGATCCGTAATAATCAAAGGCGTCCCACCGGTAAAACATATCTCCGATGAGATAAAGGATAAACGAAACAAATATCAGACGAAAAACTTTAAGGAAATTCATTTTTAATTCCCTGCAGACTCTGAGGAGATGACCGGCGTCTTCAACGAATAAACTTTCAATCCGGGAACAATATTTTCAGTTACTTCCTTGTATACTGTCAGAAATGGAGGGACAGCGTTTCCTTCTCCCCATATAAAATAATAATCAATATTATTGTTCTTCAGCTCATTTTCCAGCTCACCGTTGCTGATGTTCTCCTTCGGTTGACCATAATACCTACCGTTTAACCAATACGCCAGACGAAAGGTTTTATGCCACGCATCGTGAACCGGAATATATTCCCTGTTTGAGGCTATATTCCCACTGATATTATATTGTCTTAAATCGGTGCTGACATAGTACATATCGCTGTCCATCCCCCCTCTGCCCGCCTGAATAATGAACTTTACCGGAGTAAAAACAAAGAAGATGATGAAGCTTGCGATCAGGACTCCCTTACTGACATTATTTTCAAAATATTTTTTTTCGAATAAAACGGTCAGTACATATCCTCCCAGGATCAATAAGAGGACATTAATTATCCATAAATATCTTTCCTCCAGATGGAATAACAGATATCCGCCGGTAAAAATACCCATGGTAACCAGCGAGTATATCAGACTATCCTGATGGAGCAATTCATTCCTGCGCCTATCATGGAGAATCAATAAACATGCGATAATGATAACAACCGAAAGCGTTGAGAAATTCTCAAAGATTTTCAGACAGTCAGAAATATTTTTCAGAACAAGTCTGATAAAGTGTTTGAAATGTTCCGGGGACTGCCAAGCGCTCCATTTCTGCCCCCTTAGATAACTGGGGTCTTCCCAAATTACAAATGCGGTATCATTGGGTGGTGCAAAAAATCCTTCATAAAATACCGGTACCCCAAACTCCAGTCCGCCGCCCATAGCTTCGGGACCTGGAGCATTAAAATTGGTATCCCTCATCGTTGAAAAGGTTATGTGGCCGTACTTGCTGCTGATGGCCATTATCCATGCGCCGCTCATCAGTGAAAATATCAGGAACCCCGCAACGGCATTTTTCAATACCTTTTTCCTGTCGTCGCGGACTTTGCTCTTGAAATAATGCAGGATATTCATGATAAAAAAATGGACTATAAAGAAAGGGAACGCGTAGGCCTTGGTAAAGTAGGCTAGAGCACCTAAAAATCCGCTTAACAGGCCTGAGTTGACACTCCGGTGATAATCGTCGTTGAAAACAGTACATAGATAATAAATAAGAATGCACACGAGAAGAAAATCCATTGGCTGAACCAAGGAAAATTTCAGAACGATCGGCAGCATGGAAATAATGATAATATTTCGTATATTCCCTTTTATTTCAAATCTTCGGATTAATATCCATGTTCCTGTTATTGTGATACCGCCGATTACGGTATCAAGTATATTGATTGCCGTGACGTCAGTTGTCCCCATATAACGAAAGGGAATCAGCAGCCATGCGAGCAGCGGTCCCCAATATCCATTTATCGCATTTTGTATATCTCCGGCCAAATATTTTTGTGCAATACTGAAATACAGCATTGAATCAGCCGTTAATCTAACGTACTGGTGTTTAGTAAGACAGAGAACGGCATAGATCAAGACAACTATGAGCAGTGTGATTATGTTCTTATCAGAGATTCTTTGTTTCACAATGTATTATTGTCGCTTAAAGGCCGACTCTTGTCAGTTCATGACTTTCATATAAACTTTTCGTAATAAATCTAAGATCATAAATTCAACAGGAAAACTGAAGAAGTTGTTTTTCCATCTGATGGTTGAGAAAAGTTTGTATACGGCAATAACCGGTCGAAACACGGGTTTGCTGCTCCCGATGCTGCCAATTATCTCTGTTTGGCTGTAAAAATTAAAAAATGTGACGTAACTGATGCACTTATACCACCACGGGTTTTTAATGTAGGGAAGATCACAATGCTCACGGGTGTACCTGCCCCAATCTTCAAGAGTTGCCGGCGGCTTGTATCCTCTTTCAACCGTCTGCTTATAAAGGTTGGACCCTGGATAGGGAGAGAATATCTTCAGCCTCTGAACGGCAGCAGGCATGATTTCGGAGACCTTTCTGACTGCATTTATTGTGGCCATAACGTCATCCCTGGTCTCATGGGGGAAGCCGATGATCCAGCTGAACGTCCCTGTCATATGACGCTCATGGAGAACTTTCGCAGCATGATAAATATCTTCAACCTTTATCATTTTACGGATATCATCCAGCACGCGTTGCGATCCCGACTCTGCACCGATAAAAACCATAGTGCAGTTTTTAAATCTTTCCATATTTTCATTGGTTATCATGTTGGCCCGGAGGTCGCCGTACCAGATAATGTTTTTTTCCTCGAGTATTTTACAGGCCTCTGTCAGCCACTTGGCGTTTATCGCGAGATTGTCGTCCATAAAGGAAATGTACGAAATATCAAACTGCAAAATCTTCTCAACTTCCTCTCGCACTTTTTGTACACTCCATGAACGCCATATGCTTTTCGTAACGCTGTTATAACAGTACTGGCATTTAAAGGAGCACCCCCGTGATGTTACAAACGACATATAACGGCGGCCGTCTCGCACTGAAATATACTGCCCTGCATCAACTAACGTCCAGTCCAGCGACACATTGTCCATGTCCATGAATTCGCGGGGCACTAGAAATTCGATTTTATCCTTACTGTGAAGGACCCCTTTTATCGGGAGCTGGCCGTCCTTCTGTATGAGCTCAAGCAGTGACTCTTCACCCTCCCCGTACACAATGTAATCTATGAAATCATGATTCAATAAGGACGCGGGGGCGACCGTTGCGTGAATTCCACCCCATATTATTTTTATTTCCGGTTTTATGTGACGGATCTTCCTGCTGATTTCCATCGCAAAAATAATCTGGGGTCCGGTCATGGTAGAAAGCCCGACATGGGTTACAGGATTTGTTTCAATATACTGGTAAATTTCTTTGTTTGATGTTGTCCGCTGATCGAAAAGCTTAACGCTGATTCCGTTGGCCTTCAGATAACTGCCGATAAAAAGGATGGAGTACGGTACGTCAGGATGCGAAAATTCAATCTCTGCTGTTTTAGGATAAATTAAAACACATAATGGCTGCACGCTGTTTAACACATATATTTCCGTTTAACTGTTTTCTATTAAATAAGATTGACTCTAGGAAACAAATAACAAATACTAAACAAGCTTCCCATTATTCTAGAACTGGTTCTCATAGTCATTTTTGTTGAAAGGTTTATTTTTTCTATAATACCAAAAACTCTGTATTGAACGATCCTTCTTAAGACTGAGAAATTGTTTTCCAAACAGCCGCGACACTACTCCGATCAATGTAAAAACAAGATAAAATAATATTCCCAATATTAAATTTGTCATGAAAAAGCCCAAGACCACGGCAAAGGACATCCAGGCCTTTTGAAGCGGTTTCAACAAATTCGGCAGTACCAATCCAAAGAAAAAAAATAGAAAGGACAGAATTATGAAAATGGGATAAGTATCCCTTCCTTTCCACCAGAGCGCCCCGGCCAATAAACCGAGGACTACACCGAAGGTAATGCCGAAATTCCGGAGATCATTTTTTTCACTCTTTATATTTTTAATTTCTTCCAACAGCATATGCTTCTCCTAATCCAGTTCATACTCTTTCTGCCAGTTAACATCATTCTCCAAAGCCTTCTGATCTCTCTTGTCCAGA
>JBFLYJ010000164.1:0-7005 GCA_040756635.1 Nitrospirota bacterium | reverse complement strand
AAACCGTTTTTCGTATTATTATTGATTGCTGTAAGTGGAATATTCGGAACTGCGGTTTTTCGGGTATCGGCAGCTGAACAGGAACGTATGGAGCATCAGATGCAAATGCAGGAACAGGCGCAAGAGCAGGAACAGGAACAGATATATGGCAGTCAGCTAATGACTGAGCAGGAGCGTAACGAATACCGGAACCGGATGCGCGCAGCCAAAACCGCTGAAGAACGCGAGCGGATACGTATGGAGCATCATGAGCAGATGAAGGAGCGTGCAAGAGAACAGGGCATGAGCCTTCCGGACGAGCCTCCTGAGCGCGGCATGGGACGCGGTATGGGTCCCGGCGGCGGCATGGGAGGCGGTATGGGTGGAGGAATGGGCGGTGGCGGCGGACGTAACCGTTAGTTGTCCTGAACACAATAAGTGATTAAAGAAGATACACTTATGGTGACTTCCAGAAAATCCCCCATTGATTGTTCCCGGACTGTGAGGAAGTAGGAGCGTTAAGAATTGAAGACTGTTCGATCCCGACGTGTCGGGAGAGTTTCTTCAATTTAGTGAGTACAACGATACAGGACGATAAGGAACAATCACGGGGCGCATTTTGTTTGGTCACTTTATTTTCGGGCGTTCAAAATAAAGTGACCGGGGTTTGGGGCAGAGCCCCATTTATACATTTAATCAATAATTCTGTTTACAAGTATAGTAAACACCAAATAGGGAAGGGCGGATCAGCATAATAAATTATGATCTCCCTTCCCTCCTCTTTACTCATGAGCAACCATTCCGGCGCATCCCCTGATGCGGACAAAAAATTGCATCTCGTTTAAAATAATCAGTACTAGATGAACAAACGCGCGCGCATAATTGTCCTGACAGCATTCCCTTTTTGTCTGCTGCTTATTTTTATCGCCTCTCCGTATTCCCTGTATGCCGGTACTGACAGTGTGTTTTTCCGTGATGACTTTAATAATCTTGAAAACTGGAGGAACATGTATTTCCGTACAATAAGGGAACACACTAAATATACAATTGAAACAGGGAGGGAGGGGAGCCTGCTTAAGGCCGACAGCAATGCCTCCGCTTCAGGGATAATTCTGAAAAAGGAATTCAGCGTCGCGGAGTATCCTAAAGTCAGATGGAGATGGAAGGTAAGTAACGCATACAGGAAAGGCAATGAGGAAGAGAAGTCGGGAGATGATTATCCCATGCGGGTATATATCGCTTTCAAATTCGATCCGGCCTCAGTATCAATCGGCAGGAGGCTGAAATATACTCTTATCAAAGCCATATATGGAGAATATCCTCCCCACAGCAGTCTGATTTATATATGGGCCAACAGAAAGCATAAGGAGAGGATTATGGATGATGCGTATGCCTCGGAAGCCAAGCTGGTGATTTTGCAGAGCGGGGACGAGAACACTGGTAAATGGATAGAACAGGAGATTAATATAATCGAGGATTATCAGAAGGCCTTTGGTGAGGCCCCTCCATCGACAGGAGGGATTGCTGTCATGAATGACTCCGACAATACAGGGGAGAGGTCGGTTTCATATATTGATTACATTGAAGTGTACCGATGAACCGTCTGACAGTCCGCAGGTATGTAACAGTGCGTACTGCCTAACGCCCCCTTCCTTCATCCCAGAGCACGCAGAAAGACGCCTTCTCATCAGAACCGCAGGCCTTCATCACAGCCCATTTAAGAGTGATCGGGGCCATAAGGGTGGTTATAAAGGCCATGAGAATGAGGGCGGAAAACTGGTCCTGAGTCAATAACGGTTCGGTCAGTTTGCCGGCCGACATCAGTTCGTCACTTAATTTAATGACAACTGAAGCGACCACTATTTCAACCGCCCCGCGACCGTTCATGCCGAAGCCGATAATGGACGACTCCCAGAAATTGCGTTTGAATACGGCATATCCGAGGCCGCATCCGATTAATTTGCCCGCGACCGCGGCAAGCGTCAATACAAGAGTGAAAATAATGAAGGAAATGTCCCAGCGCAGATGCAGATGAAATGAAAGTGAGGCGAAGAACACAGGCATGAGAAACCCGTAGCTCAGTCCGAAAAAGCGGTCACCGATAGCGTGGTGAATCTTCTCGTCCATGATCTCCTTTCTTACAAACTGCCCTGCCAGGAACGCGCCGATAATCATATGAAGTCCCACCAGTTCCGCGAAGTACGCCATCAGGAGTGCAGAGGTCATTGCAAACGTAAACGCCTTACCTTCCCGGTCGTGCAGTTTTGCCGTTAATTTCGGGACCACGTATTGCCCGAGAATGACGGTCAGGCTGAAGAAACCGACCACTTTCACGATTACCATAAGCAGTTCCGTCATCTGTAACGTGCCTGTCTTGGCCAGACTCAAAAGGACCGACAGGCCGATCAGGGAGAGTATATCGTCAGCGATCGCCGCTCCGATGATAATATGGCCGATATAGGTCGCGCTTATCCTCATTGAGTGGAGGATAACGGACTGAACGGCGATTGCGGTTATCGAAATCCCCATGCCGACAAACAGCGACTGGTACAGCGTCCCTCCGAAGGCCCTTGCTGTAAAGTATCCGGCTATAAACGGAAGCACAAAACCTCCGATCGCCACCGTGAGGGAGGGCCATAGATGTTCAAGAAGTTCTTTGGGGTCCATCTCCATTCCGGTGTAAAACATCACGAAAAAGATACCCAGCTCGGCCAGCAGTTCAATAGACGGAGAAGGACCAATGAGTCCGAGGACAGGGGGGCCCAGAATGACGCCGGCCAGAAGCTCTCCTAGTACAAAGGGCAGCCCATATCTGTAGAAGAGACTTCCCATAAACCAGGCTGCTACGAGTATGAGAAGAAGGCTGATGATAAGCTGTGAAGTGATCATGTTATTGATATCTCCGATATGCGCGTGCGGCAATACTCTTAAGGAATTATATCATAGGGTCGTGCTGTTTTAAGGATTGATTATACCAGGTATTGTTTTTTATCATCGAGTTAAGTAATCTATTCATATTATTCGAATACCGCGCTCGTGTTTCCGCTGGGTTCCAATACTATATCGGGCTAAACAGATCAGAACAATTGAATGGCAATAAGAGGCTGATAACCGGCTTATTGCTTATGTTAATTATATAACTTGCAGCAATAGCGTACAGCTTTGAGGCCGAGTTTGAACATGATTGATACACCCGGACAAAAAACGCCTGTCGACGGTACGGTATTACAGGACACGGGATTATGGTCAGGGCCTCCTTCCAGAAACTTCGCCGATCCGGTCTATATCATATTTATAATAACCGTCTCCATATTCCTTGCCGAGAGTATAGTCGAGATATTGTTAAAAAATGAATCGCATCTGTCGCAGGCATTCCTCAATGCCCTGCTGCTGCTTATTGTCGTGTTTCCGGCGCTTTACATATTCATACTTAAGCCGATGCGTGCGTACATAGCCAGGTACGACAAGACAGTGGAAGTGCTTAGGGAGTCGGAGGAAAAATTCAGAAATCTGGCGGAAAAATCTCCCAACATGATATTCATCAACCGCAATGGAAGGGTCGTGTACGCCAATAAGATATGCGAAGAAATAACGGGGTATACGATAGCGGAGCTCTGCTCGCCTGATTTTAATTTTCTGGCACTCATTGCGCCTGAACACATTGATACAGTCAGGGATAATCTTAAAAAGCACATGAACGGGCAGGAGGTGCCGGTCTTCGATTACGGACTGATTACAAAGGATGGCTCGAGACTGGATGTGATGATCGCCACCAAGCTGATTCGATACGGCGGAGAGCCGGCAATAATGGGAATAGTCACGGATATAACCGCCCGAAAGAAGGCTGAAGAGGCTTATCTCGAGAGAGACGAGGAGTTAAAGGCCATTATTGAATCCTCCACTGACGGGATACTCGTGGTGGACAGCAGCGGGCAGGTAATACATACAAACGCGAATTTTGTCGAAATGTGGCGCATTCCTGATGAGCTTATCAGGACTAAAAGTGATGAAAAACTGCTACATCATGTCCTGGACCAGCTTGAAGACCAGCAGGCTTTTATTTCCAGGGTCATGAAGCTGTACGAATCGTCGGAATCCGATTTCGACGTGCTGTTATTCAAGGACGGGAGGGCACTTGAACGATATTCGAATCCGTTGATACTGAAGGGGGTCGTGTCGGGACGCGTGTGGGCATTCCGCGACATCTCGGTACGCATAAAACACGAAGAGACACTGATCGAATCTGAGGAGCGGTACCGCGCCCTTTTTGAGCAGGCCCCGGACTCCATCCTTCTTGTAGACGGGCAGACAGGGGAACTGGTGGCGTTCAATGACAAGGCGTGTGAAAATCTCGGATATGACCGTGAGGAATTCAGCAGGCTGAAGATACATGATTTCGAGGTCTTCGAATCCGCAGAAGAGGTGCAGGAACATATTAAAAGGATCATTAAGAACGGCCATGATATTTTTGAGACAAAACACCGCAGGAAGGACGGGGAAGTACGTGACGTACTGGTAAGCTGCAGGGCCATTTCTTTCAGAGGAAGGGATCTGTCACAGAGTATAGTGACGGACATTACCGAACGCAAGCGCGCGGAAGAGTCTGTTCTTGATATCGCAAAAGGCGTGTCTGCCACAACGGGTGAAAAGTTTTTCTTTTCTCTTGTTGAGCATCTGGCGACTATTCTCGGGGCGGACTATGCGTATATAGCAGAGATAGTAACTGACAAACCGCATACTGTAAAGACGGTCTCATTAATCGCCGACGGCAGATTTATAGATAACATAGAAGTTGATCTGAGAGGCACTCCCTGCGAGACGGTACTGGATAAAAAAATATGTTCCTGCCTTGAAGGGGTCCGGGCCAAATTCCCTGAGGCCCATATAATGGCCCATATGGGTGTTGAAGGTTATGTTGGAGCACTGCTTTCCTCCTCATCCGGGGGGCCGCTCGGATTAATGTCCGTAATGTACAGAAGACCCGTCGAGAACATCAAAATGGTCGAATCCATGCTGCAGATATTTGCTGCACGGGCAGCGGCCGAGATTGAGCGAAGGCAGGCTGAAGACGCTCTGAGAAAGGCCAAGGAAGAGATCGAGTCCTGGAACCGGGAACTCGAAAAGAGGGTCGAGGAGAAAAGCGACGAACTGAAAAAGTCTCAGGCCCGTTTGATACAGTCCGAAAAACTGTCCGTCATGGGCCAGCTTGCGGCAGGTCTGGCCCATGAATTGAATTCACCGCTTGCGGGGCTGCTGCCTTTGCTGGAGAAATACAGGAGGAAAGCTGAACCCGGTTCAGTGGAATACAATGAATTGACCCTTATGCTTAAGGCAGGGGAACATATGGTGAAGATAGTGAGGGATTTCGGTTCATTCTCCAGAGATGACAGGGGCGCCCTGGTCGAACTGGGTCTTAACGAAATGATCGAAGAGACACTGAACTTCAGCGAAAGCCAGCTGAAAAAGCGCGGGATAATCATAAGCAGGGACTACGCGGAGGGATTACCGTCAATCAGGGCGGACAGGACCGGGCTTCAGCAGGTCGTTCTTAACATGATAGCCAATGCGAGGGACGCAATGCCAAACGGAGGGGAATTTATCATTAAAACCGGCATAGCGGATGACGGGAGCGGAGTCGCGATGGAATTTGCCGATAACGGCGCGGGAATAGAAGAGAAGGTCCTGGACAAAATATTCGACCCTTTCTTTACGACAAAAAAACACGGCGACGGAGTGGGTCTCGGCCTGTCTTTGTCATACGGGATTATCAAGAAGCATAACGGAGAGATATCCGTAAAAAGCGCATGCGGCCAGGGAACAAGGTTTACGGTCGTTTTGCCCGCTATCTTACAATAATATTGGAGAGAGAAATGAATGAAAAAAGAATATTGGTGGTAGATGATGTTCAAATAGTATTTTCGGCATTCAGGGAAGAGCTTGAGAAGGAAGGCTTCAGGGTGGACACTGCGTTGAGCGGGGAGTCTGCGGTCCGCAAAGCCGGTGCGGAAAAGTACGACCTCATTTATATCGACATGGTCATGCCCGGAATGGACGGTATCGAGACATGCAGGGCAATAAAGGACGTAAGTCCGGACTCCATGCTGGTCGCGATGACGGGCCAGATTTATACCGGTCTCGCCGACAAGGAGCTGGAATTCGTAAAGGCAGGGGGAAGGATATACTACCTTTATAAACCTTTCCAGGCGGGTGAGATCCTTCAGGTAACAAAAAAGGCGCTGTCATCGAAGAACTAGGTCACGGACCGGGCTACTCAAAATTCACTTCTTCCCGCTACCTGGTTTTCTTTGCCTGTTTTACCTCATACATCAGGGCATCGGCCTCGGACAGGAGTTCTTCGAGGGAACGCGGTGATTTCGGATCGAAATGGGACGTGCCAATGCTCAAGGATATCTTGTAAGGCAGGCCGGCACTTTCATTGAAGACATCAATATGCATCTGCAGACGGGCCGCCATGGAGTCCGGGCTGATATCAGGAGTTTCCACCGCAAGGATAACGAACTCATCACCCCCTATTCGGGAGACAATGTCCGATTCGCGAAAGGTCTCCCTGAGTATTCTGGCGGCGCTTATAAGCGCCCTGTCCCCTTCAGGATGGCCGAGACTGTCGTTGATCCATTTCATGTTGTCAAGGTCTGCGAATAAAAGAAGCACCCGTGAACCGGTCCTGCGGGAGGCTTTTAACTGCTGATGCGATAACTTGATAAAACCTCTCCTGTTGTAGAGACCTGTCAGGTCGTCTATAAAGGTCATGGAGCGGAGCATTTCCTCCGCCTCCTTGAGTTCCGAGATGTCTGTCGCGATCTCAAGTCTTACGACCCGGCCGTCGACCCATTCAATCGCCCTGTCGCGGATATCGAACCATTTTCTTTTCGTATTATTATAAAATTCCCAGTGGAATACGTCTCCCGGGTTGCCTCCCGCAGTCAGCAGTTTTTCATTGGAGCAGAAATCACACGGGCCCGAAGTACGTCCGTAGAGGGCCTCCCAGCATTTTTTGCCCATTAT
>JBFLYJ010000163.1:0-7030 GCA_040756635.1 Nitrospirota bacterium | reverse complement strand
ATATCCAGATAAGGGTGACCAGAAGAGAAGCGACAGTAACAGGGATGCCGGTCCTCGCATGCTCTTTGAACGATATTTCAACTCCGTACTTACCGGCCTGCTCAAAAGTTATCAGGTTTGCAATGCTCCCGATTGTTATGAGGTTGCCCGCGAATGTGCTGGAGAGGGCGAGTACGTACCACTCGGTGTGATTTGCAGGGTCAAGGAATTTTGTCAGAAGCATCGTCGCCGGGACATTGCTTACCACATTACTCAGTACAACAGAGACCCCTGTAAGTGTCACAAGATTATGCATGTCAATTCCTCCGGCATTAAGGGTCTCGATAATTACCGCCGGTATTTCAGCGTTTTCCAGTCCCCTGATCACGATAAACAATGAGCAAAAGAGAGTGATCAGGTGCCAGTCTACAAGTCCGAGGATAGACCTCGTCCTTATCTTACGGCTGCAGAGCAGGAAAGCGGCTATAGTTACAGCGCTCATCTCTCTGGGTATGGGGGTGAAGAAAAGGGCCACAAGGACGACCGCCGCGGTCATCCCCTTGACGCTCTGGTGCCTGTGGAACGAAGGCCAGGCATCTTCTGACGATGCTTGAATAGTCAGCGTCGAGGTAAACCTACTGCGGTAGATGGATTTGATGATGAAGTATGCTCCGGCTAGAGAGATAATTGAAGGCGGAGCGCACCATAGCATGAACCTCCCGAAATCCAGCCCCCCTGTCTGCCCTATCAGCATATTTTGCGGATTCCCGATTATGGTCGCGGCTGAACCGATATTGCTCGATACCGCGAGACCGAGAAGAAACGGCACCGGATTAAGGCCCGCCCTCATCAGCGACACAGTCAGTACAGGGGTGAATGCCAGACATACTATATCATTCGCGAGCAGGGCGGACAGCCCGGCGCTGACAACCATCATCACAAGGAGAAACCTCGCAGGCCTCTCCATATACTTTGTGATCTTCAGGGCAATCCATGTATAAAACCCTCCAAGCCTGAACTGGGAAGAAAGCACCATCAAAGAATAGAGAAGGACTATGGTCGGTATGTCAATCGAGCCGATGGCTTCGGCCATCGAGACCGAACCCGAGATGATCATCGCGATGGCGCCGAGTAATGCTATCCCTGTCCTGTCAAGAGCGAGCCCCGGGACACCTCCGGCCGCGATGCCGGCGTATGTTACGGCAAAGATTATGATCGTAATCGTATTCATGAGTATGCGGACCAGCACAATTATATCAGAACGCGGGCCGGTCAGGCAGGTCCGATTACGGGACGGTTTATTTGTCCACCGTTTTCAACTATAGTAGTAAATGGTTTCAGGAATTGTGCGAGTTCTGGTGTGTGCCTTTTTTATCACGACAAGTTTAATAGCGGCAGGTTCAGCCGGGGAAAATACCTATACTAATCCCGTCCTGGTCGAGATCGTCGAAACCGAAAGCTCAAAGCCGAACCACTTTTCAGGTCCGCTCGGCATAGGAGACCCTGCTGTTATTTTTCACGAAGGCAAGTACTATCTGTATCCCACTGGAGACAACAGGGGTTATGACGTTTATATTTCGAGCGACCTAGTCCATTGGGAAAAAGGGCCGAGGGTGTTTCATTCCGGCGAAAAAGGGGCATGGGCGCCAGACGTGCTGTACAATCCCGATGACCGGAAGTTCTATCTTTACTACGCGGTCAACAGGAAAATAGGTGTGGCGCTCTCAGACCGGGCCGGCGGCAATTTTGAAGACCTCGGCATACTCACCGATGGGGCGATAGACGCGAATATGTTCAGGGACGAAGACGGCAGGTACTATCTTTACTACGCCGCGTATCCTTCATTTGAAATTTACGTGCAGCCTATGGACGGTCCTCTCAAAAAGAAAGGCAAGCCTGTACGCATAATAAAGCCGACGGAATCCTGGGAAATGAAGAATGTCCCGATAACCGAGGCCCCGTGGATGCTCAAACATAACGGTACCTATTACCTCCTCTATTCCGGCGGCAGCGCGGACATGTATCATTATGCCGTTGGTTATGCCACATCCAAAAGTCCGGTCGGGCCTTTCACAAAGTATCCCGGCAATCCGATCATGAAATCGGGAGACGGGGTGTTCGGCCCGGGACACGCCAGCGTGACGAGTGACCGCAGCGGTAAATTATGGATGGTCTACCATCAGCAGCGTGATAGCACAAAAGGATGGGACCGGATGATATGTATCGATCCCATTCGGTTTGACGAGTCGGGGGTCCTGCGCGGCAGGGCGACGCGGGGGAGCCCTCAGCCTGCGCCTGTAACGGAATAAAACACAACACGTAATTTATCTTGCTTTTCAATATTTCCTGCTGTAATATTTTCTGAGTATTACGCAAATTCCGAATGGGATATTGCATTATTTCCCCATATTATGGATGCCGGTCGTGATCAAGTTTCTGTGAAATACGTGAATGACAGATGAATAATATCGAGTCACAAATAAGAGAAATGGTGAACCTGGAAACCAAGGCCTGGGACACACAGGACGTTGATTTGCTCATGTCCTTACTTCATCCAGACATGGTATGGCCCTGGCCCAGGACGCCCCAATCACATGATCCCATGGACTGGGTCATGGAGATAGGCCGATATAACTATGACCGGTGGAGGAACGGCTGGCAGGAGCTTTTCGATACGCACACCTTAATCCACAACAGAAGAGAAATAAAAAAGATAGTCATTTCAAAAGAGGGTGACGGAGCTTTCGCGGTCGTGGACATAGACACTCTCTGGCGCGACTCCGGTAATAACGACAATCACTGGAAAGGCCGGGTATGCAAGGTCTACACAAAAACAGGAGACGCATGGAAATTGATCATGCATACCGGAGTGCTCCAGTATTAAAAGCACCAGTTAATTAATTTACTTATTACCATGGAAAACATATTTGCCTGGATGCACAATACACTGGGCGTTTCCCACGAGACGGGGGGTAAAATCCTTGCCTCGGTCGCCGCGTTCATCCTGATCGGCCTTATCCGCTGGACAATAATATTCCTTGTCTATCGGCGGACGGAGGACTCCCGCACCCGATACAGATGGAGAAAGGGTTCCCTTTACACACTCTCCATCATCCTCGTGTTCATTGTCGGCAGGATATGGTTCCAGGGCTTTCAGGACGTCTCCACTTATCTCGGACTGCTGTCTGCCGGCGTTGCGATAGCGCTCAGGGACGTGCTCACCAATTTCGCGGGATGGCTGTTCATTTTTCTCAGGCACCCGTTTCAGGTAGGTGACCGCATAAAGATCGGCCAGCATACGGGAGACGTTATTGACACGAGAATTTTTCAGTTCACCATAATGGAGATCGGCGAGTGGGTACACGCGGACCAGCATACAGGAAGGATCATCCATATACCGAACGGGAAGATATTCAGCGAGCCGCAGATCAATTATTCCCGGGGATGGTTCGAATATATCTGGGACGAACTCCCCGTACTGGTGACCTTCGAAAGCAACTGGCGGAAGGCAAAGGACATCCTGC
Organism: Nitrospirota bacterium; assembly: GCA_040756635.1. GTDB lineage: Bacteria > Nitrospirota > Thermodesulfovibrionia > UBA6902 > UBA6902 > UBA6902. The sequence goes on along the minus strand of JBFLYJ010000163.1, from coordinate 3,527 downwards.
AGGCCATCGGCAGAAAACACGGGGAAAAGCTTAGTGCCCCGGCCGAGAAGCGCCTCAGAGAGGCCTCGGGCAAGCTGATAACATTCACCCCCCATTTCGCTCCTGTTACATATACTTCGGTTGAAGACTGCGGGGTGCTCCTCACCGTAAGATACCTGTGTGAACCAAACCGCCGCAGGGATACCAGCAACGTGATATGGGAAGACATACTGTCCGCTTTCGCTGAATGCGATGATATCGACTTCGCGTATCCCACACAGCGGTTTTATGACAATTCAACTGAAGGGAAACCCCCTCTCAGGCCTCCCGGTGAAGGGAAAGGCATATAGGTGCCTGTCATAAAAACTATTCACGTATTACTTGATCATCAATATTCCCTTGTGCCGCAAAATCGGGCGCGACTGCACGAGTCGTAAAAAATTATCACAAAAAGCGGACAAATTCATTATTATTAAGTCATGAACGTATTTTCCCTTTCAGGGATATCCGTAGGTATTTCATGCATCATACTAAGCCTGCTGGTATTATTTTTCGGCAAGACCACTCTCCACCGCCTGTTGTTCCTATTCAATATAACTGTCGCTGTCTGGGGTTTCGGGGTGTTCTTTGTCGGTAACGCGGCCGGCCCCGAAGAAGCATTGTTCGGCTGGAAATTCGCCAACTCCGCAGGCTTCTTTATCGGACCCGTTTTTTACCATATGACGACAGTGCTCTGCGGAATTGACCGGAAAAAGATAATACTGTTCGCCTATCTGCAGGCATTCATCTTTTTATTGATTAATATTAAATCGGATGTTCTCATCAATACTGTCCGTCCGGTCTTCGGCTTGCATTATAACGTGCCGAATCCCTTCTATATGGCGGCGGTCGTATTTTATTTCCTGTTTGTAATTTTAAGCTATTACGAACTTCTGAAATATCTCCCTTCCACTCAGGGACGCAAGCGCACCCAGATGTTGTACATAATCTTCGGATTTATGGTCGGATTTATAGGCGGGTCTTCTTCATTTCTTCCCATGTTCAATCTGGACATAGTCTATCCTTTCGGCAATTTCGGAATAACCGTATACTGCACCGTTGTCACATACGCCATCCTGCGCCGTAACCTGATGGACATTCATATCATATTCAAAAGGACAATGGCCTATTCCCTCTCCGCCGGACTCCTTACGGGATTTTTTATCGTACTGGTCCTGAGCGTCACCCATTTTTTTTCGGGTATCTCAGGGATGTCCTCTTTCAAGATAAGCATAATTGCCGCCCTGATAATCGCCATCCTTTTCACTCCGCTAAAAGACAATATACAGGTACTGCTGGACAAACTCTTTTTCAGGGATCCATATGATTATTACGCCGTCATACGGAGCGCAAGTCATGAGTTTGCTTCCTCTATAGACCTTGAACACATTCAGAGATATATTGTCGATACCATCTTTTCGGCGCTGCAGTTGAAGACCGCGTACATACTGTCCGGGGATGATAAGTATTTCAGGGTCATATACAGCCGCACATTAAACAAAGACGATGAGGACACAAAGAAAGCGATATACGGCAGACGCGTTGACCCGGAGTCCGGACTCGTGAAATTTCAGGAGATGAAGCGGGAGGCTGTTTTCAGGGAAGAATTCAGGACAAACCTGGACAGGAAAGTTTCAGACGCGGCGATGAAAGAATTCGATATCTTTAAGTGCGAGGTAGCCGTACCGATTTTCATCGAGGGTAAAACGGCTTTTTTACTGCTGCTTGGTGAGAAGAAAACCGGAGACGTATATTCCGCTGAAGACGTGACCCTTCTTAACACCATTGCGGGCCAGGCCGCCGTTTCCCTGAAGAACGCTCTTCTTTACGAGGAACTGAAGCTCAAGATCCTTCAGCTTGAACAGGCGGATTCACAGATCCGGTCGTCTCTGAAGGAAAAAGAGGTACTGCTGAGGGAAATTCATCACAGGGTAAAAAACAATATGCAGGTCATCCTGAGCCTCCTGAACATGCAGTCCAGATGTATTAATGACGATCTGCTTGTTGATATTTTAAGGGAAAGCAGGGACAGGATAAAATCAATGGCCATCGTCCATGAAAAGCTGTACATGAATGAAAAACTGACGAACGTCGATTTCAATGATTACATCATGAGCGTTGCCCACTCCCTGTTCTCGTCATACCGGGTCGCCCAGGAGAGGATCAGTTTCGAAACTGATGTTAAAAATATTATGCTTCCTATAGATACGGCTATCCCCTGCGGACTTATAATCAATGAACTGCTCTCAAATTCCATCAAACACGCTTTCCCGGAAAACAGGCCTGGAAAAATCAGGGTATCGATGCGCAGGATTGCGGAGCCGGACGCCGATAGTTCGGAGCGTCATGAATTTATTGAAATAACCGTCAGCGACGACGGCATAGGCATTCCTGAGGACCTGGATTTCAGGAACGTTGATTCACTCGGCCTGGAACTTGTCGTGGGACTGTCCGAGAGCCAGCTCCAGGGGAAGATCGAATTAAACAGATCAGGAGGGACCGAGTTCCGCATAGTGTTCAAAGAATCGGGTTAATACGGCCGGACCGGTCATTCTCCACCGCATATCATTTTCCTGACACGCCGTTCGACACCATAAATCATTAATGATACTATTGGCAGTAGGGGTCTGATTAATCAACCCCCTGCATCAATTATGCATAACGACGAACATAAGATCCTCCTTGATGAACTCTACAGGAGAGTGGATTCATCCCCCCTCGGCCTTTCGCCACAGGAAGTAACAAAACGCCGCTTGTCATACGGACTTAACGTGCTTGAGGAGAAAAAAGAGGTCCCGGTAATCATTAAATTCGGCAGGCACCTTTTTGATTTTTTCGGCATGCTCCTCTGGACCGGCTCAGCCCTCGCCTTTGTTTCGGACTACCTCGCGCCGGGTGAAGGCAATTTTTACATAGGGGTCGCGCTTGCCGCGGTCGTTGTACTGAACGCGGTATTCACCTTCATACAGGAGTACCAGTCCGAAAAGATAATGGAGAGCTTCAAGAAAATGATGCCGGTAAGGGTCGAAGCGCTGAGGGACGGCAGCAGGCAGGAGGTCGCCGCCGCCGAGCTGGTCCCCGGGGACATCATCTATCTGCAGGAAGGGAATAAAATCCCAGCTGACGCCCGTCTTATTCAGCAGAACGCGTTGAAGGTCGACCACTCATCACTGACCGGGGAATCGGAACCGCAGCTCCGCTCCCTGGTCTGCACGCACGATAATATTTTCGAATCGAGGAACATGGTATTTTCAGGCACGCTCGTCCAGTCAGGAAACGGGACTGCGGTCGTCTTTGGAACGGGAATGGACACTCAGATAGGCAGGATAGCACAGCTGACCGAGCGCACGGAGACCGTCGACAGCCCTCTCAGGAAGGAACTCAACCATTTCATCAGGATCATCTCGGCTATCGCGGTGGGGCTCGGGATTTCTTTTTTCATCATCGGGTTTCTTTCAGGAAACCCTTTGATGGCAAGCATGATATTCGCTATCGGTATTCTGGTGGCA
>JBFLYJ010000162.1:0-7096 GCA_040756635.1 Nitrospirota bacterium | reverse complement strand
TGTTCAAATTAAAGGACGGTCTTTCACAGATTAAAAATATAACCCCTTTCTGTTATGAGTGCGAACCGTATCTTAAGGCCATAAATGAGCTTTTCATTATTTACCGGGAAAGCGACTCCCTGATAAACTCCCTGCAGGTCACCGGGACTAAACTCGAAGAAATAACGGGGATAATCTCCGGCAGAGAGCGACAGCATATTCAGTCTTTTTTCGGGAAAACACAGATTATACTTATTATCACACTCATACTGCTCTGCACGCTGGGGCCTCTGCTCGTGTACAAAACGGCTTCTTACATCGTCGCACCTATTAAAAGGCTCGTCGAGATCACGAAAAAAATCTCCGAGGGGGACACAGACCTGCGCGCGCCGCTCAAGGAGCATGATGAAACATATTCTCTGGCCCTCTCTTTTAACACGATGCTCGATCACCTTCAGCTGACCCAGCAGTCACTTGAAGAAACGGTGCATCTGCTCAACGAAAAGCAGAAGGAGATTGAAAAACGCGCATCACTGGGGTTTCTCATTTCGGGAGTAACGCACGAACTTAACAACCCCCTGAACAACATATCCCTTACAGCGGAGACGATGAAGGAGGAACTGAGGGAACTTTCCCATGAAGAGCTCGAAGACTTCATAAAGGACATTCTGACTCAGAGCGAGCGTGCCAAACACATTATTGAAGACCTTCTCGATTTCTCAGGGGCCAGGAAATCCACTGAAATGGACAGGGTCGATATAATCAACGCAGTTGAAGAGTCGGTGAATCTTGTTGCAAACGAACTGCGAGTCAGCAATATACATCTGATAATGGATGTGCCCGACAAAGCCTGCTTTGTCAAAGGCAACCGGACCAAACTGGAAGAGGTTTTCATAAACATAATTATAAACGCCATACATGAAATGAAAGACAGCGGGACGCTGACAGTAAGCGCCGTTCCTGATGTCTTGGAGAAGAGCATTATTATCAAGATCAACGATACCGGGGGAGGCATACCTGAAGAAAACATCAGGAATATTTTCGAGCCCTTCTTTACAACAAAGGAAGTAGGTGAAGGCACAGGCCTCGGCCTTTCGGTCAGTCAGGGGATAATCAAAGACCACAACGGGGAGTTGGACGTTGAAAGTACAGTAGGAACAGGCACCACATTTATTATAAAACTGCCCCTCTTTGAAGAGGTCGCGTGACAATGGAAACCAGATTCCGCATCATGCTGGTTGACGACGAGCCGATTGTGGTAAAACGGCTCAAGCGGCTTCTTGAAAAAGACTGCTATGAGGTTGAGGGCTTTACGAGAGGTTCAATTGCGATCCAGGAACTGGAGAACAGGCATTTTGATATTATAATCACGGACCTCAAAATGGGATCGGTTGGAGGCATGAAGATTCTTGAGACTGCCGTCGAAAAGCATCCGTCCTCGAAGGTCATCATTATATCGGGCATCACCAAGATCGAAATAGTCGAAGAAGCATTCGCCAAGGGGGCCTTCGGGTATATCATGAAGCCTTTCAAGATAGAAGAACTTAAAAAAATCATCAGGGAGGCCGTAATAGTCTTAAAGACAAACCCGTGCAGACCAGGGAAAGAACCTCTTTGATTGCGGTCATTTTCATCCTGGAACAGCTTGCCCGCTGAATGCAGAAAAAGGTATTATAATCCAATGGGGAACTATTTAATCTGGATCCTGGTATCGGTTCTTTATTATCCGCTTTTTTCCAACCTCTACAACATGCGCTGGGAAAAAGTTGATTACACTCACGCCTATTTTATCCTTCCTCTTTCTCTCTGGATGGCGTGGAGAAAACGCGCCGAAATCAGGAACATTTACATGGAATCAAATCAAGACAAAATGAATTTTCCAAGCCTCCTTCTGCTCTTGACGGGGCTGTTCATGTTTATTTTTGGCTTGCAGCAGGAATATACATTTATTCAAACTCTCTCAATAATACCGCTGCTTTTCGGTCTCATCGGGTTTCTGTATGGCACAAGTATTTCAAAGACACTGGCTTTCCCGATTTTATATCTCCTGCTTCTGGTCCCCCCTCCGTTTGGAATTTTAGACAGTATTACTTTACCTATGCGGTATGGTATTTCCGCCCTCGCAGAAAAAATATTGTTTTTCCTGAACTATCCGATTTCACGGGATGGTCTCTTATTAAGAATAGGATACAATGATATATTTATGGGAGCGCCGTGCAGCGGATTTCGCTCGCTCATTACGATGTTTTCGTTGGTATTGGTCTATGTGTATATCAACAAGGGCAATCTGGTTAAAAAGATAATTCTCACTTTTTTGATCATTCCCATGGCATTATTCGGGAACCTGGTGCGAGTCATTACATTATGTCTCATAACCTTTTATTTCGGGGAAGAGGCAGGCCAGGGGTTCTTCCACAATTTCAGCGGAATTGTGATATTTATAATCACTCTGCTGGGATTAATAGGCGCGGAAACGCTTTTAGAAAGAATGAATATAGGCAGGGGCTGATATGAGATTGACAAATTACTGCCGCATCGGACATTTAATATGCTAATTTACATGCAAGTGTTGGACGGTTGTTTATGAAATCTAAAAAAATCCTGACAGCAATTATTCTGATCGTACTTACAATACTGGTCAGTTTCTCGATACCCAAGACAAAATATTCAGGTACGGGATTTATTTCCGAATTAAAGATACCCTCAACCATTGCAGGCTGGACAGGGAAAGACGTCACAAAAGATGTTGGATTGAATATTAATGAAGACAAATATAACTTTGTCAGCGGCGCTGTCGCATATCAATACGTTAACAAGGACGGAAAAACCCTTTTGCTGATTATTCTGGATGCAGGGAACTTTCATCACCCCAAGGTATGCTTTACCAGTGCGGGGTTTAAACTAAAAGAACTTCCTGATACAGTATTCGATATACCCAACAGTACACTCAAAACGCATAGTCTCTTTACTGAAAGGGGGCGGGACAATTATTTAAGCTTTTACTGGATCGTTATCGATAAAGATGTTGCGCATGAGTGGATAGAGCAAAAGGCAAAACAGTTATTCTTCTCGCTCTTCGGCAAAAAAAGAGTCGGACTTATGGTAAGGGTCGATATCCCGACAAAAGAAACTGATATCAGTGACTCTATGCTGATGGCTAAGAAATTTATTTACGATTTAAGTCAGTCCCTCGATACAGAACAAGTAGATTATATTTTCGGGAATTCCGACAACACTGATTAAGTCATTTCTCAATCAATATAACCGGTCCGTTTCATATAGCAGTAATCAACCGACGCACCTTATGACCCTCCTCCTAAACTATCTTCCCTGCATGAAGTCCTCCGGATATCAGCATCTTCTTTTATCAATATCCTGATTGAACGCATTTTCACTCAGCTCTCATTTATACAACGGTCCCAGTTCACCCGGACCAGCCGACTGGCTTCATCTTTGCAATCATCTCAATCCTGAATATATATCAAAACCCTCGATCTCGTATCTGCCGCTGTTGTTCAGCAGAACTGCCGATGCTCCACTTATGAAATTTACAATCTTCCTTAAACAGCTTGAATCCCTCCAGCTGCAACGTATGATTCTTCCTGGCTAGTACAATATCCGGATTTATTCCGGAGTGTTATCAATCACATTAATAACAAGTTGATTATTCTACTATTAATATCATGAATCAACCTTGGTTAAAACAAAGGCATGGTATCAAATAACTTTATCAGAAATATTGCATTGATCGTCTGCATTTTGGGGTCTCTTTACGGATGTGGCAGTACAGGCAGTGATCACAAAATTCACGTTACTGATTCAGCAACCTCTGATTATCAGGGTGACACAGGAAGCATAAGCTATAATATCAGGACAGGGGACACATCACAACCGTCGCTATCGAATGACACTTCTTCGGAATCCGATGTCATAGGAAACAACTCAATTAAAGTACATTACTTGAATGAATCAGGGACGGTAAACAGCCAGGTTTTTGGAAGCGCGCTTGAGGGCTGGGATTATGACTTGATAGAGAATAAAGGGAGTATTCCTTCCCCCGCACGTACGAATTATGGCATGGGTGTCTGGAACCCCGCCTCGGGAGAAACAGTCAACGAAGTAATAAGTCTGGCAAAGGAAGCCGGTCTCTCGGCCATGCGGTTCACAACTACAAATTTCTATGAATGGAAGATGGCGATTAGTAAAGAAAGAACGCAGTTTTTATTCGGGATAGATGAATTTCTCAGGGCCACTGCAGAGATTGGAGCAATGCCGATATTTACGATAGGTTATATGCTGGACGATCCTCAGGACGCCGCTGATTTGGTGGAATACTTGAATGCACCAAATGACGGCAGCCACCTCTGGGCGGCAAAACGGTATGAAAACGGACATGCAGCTCCTTACGGCGCGAAATATTTTGAAATTGGCAATGAAACAGCCGGCAAGACAACTGCTGCGGAGTATGCGTTACGGTACTTGGAATACTACGATGCCATGAAGTCTGTCGATCCTTCGGTGCAGATCGGCATATCGCTTATAGCTTCTTCGTGGTGGGACCAAAAAGTATTAGAACTTATACGAGACAAGGTTGACTTTGGGATTATTCATATTTATCCCAAACCACCCGGTTTTCTTATGCTTGACGAACGTATCAAGACGATCGATCCATCAGATCTGTTCTGTTTATCACTTGCAACCACAACGCTTATATACGAGGTCGAAATACAACGAACACTTCAACTGCTGAAAAATTACTCATCGAAAAACGTCCCACTGGTTGTGTCTGAGCACAATGGAGGTTTTGGCGACAATGATCCCGTACGGTACAGGCATACTTTAGGAACCGCACTTATAAATGCCGAACTTTTGAGAATATTCATGAAACCGGAAAACAATATTCTCATGGCCAATAATCACACGTTCATAAATGGTCACTGGGGAATGATCAGGTCAGAAGATAATTTCATGACGCATAATTATCAGTATCCGGTAACTTATATTAAGCGTCCCAATTATTATGTGTATGAGATCTATAAAAACTATTTCGGACAGATTCTAATCAAATCAGATACTATGAGCGCTTCATATAATATCACCGAAAACAAGTCATACGCGGATACAATGGGGCGATTTCTATACAGTACGGATACCAATGTACCATATCTTTCCGTAAATTCAAGCAAGAGCAGCGATGGAAGTGCGGTATATCTGATAGTATTAAACAAAAGCATTGACAAGTTTATGAGATCCTCGATTCAACTGTTAGACTTACCTGCAGAGTGGACCAGCGGGACGACGTCGCTTAATATTAGTACGCATGTGCTGAATGGTGCCCACATGGCAGCAGACAATGAAAGCTATGCTTATAATGTCCAGCTTTCTCATAACAATATTATTGTAAATGAAACGTCCTTTGAATTAATATTTGAACCCCATTCCCTCACGGCAATCGAAATACGATCACAATAGCATTCCCGCTATCTGTTTGAGGAGCAAGCAAATACACGTATGATGTTCAACGACCGCTTTCTCCTATCACAAGCATGGCAAGAATCTTGTATTTGCGAATGATATATTTAGCCACCACTATGGGAATTACCAGACCTGACGCAAAGATAGCAACAATAACAAAGGGATATAGATTATCCGGAAAATGAAAGTACCGAAGCAGTAAGAAATTAAATAATCCCATGGGGATTGTATGCAAAAAATATATTGCCGACGCCTGACCTCTCGCACGGATTACATCTCAAATATATCTGAAGAAATCGCTTCTGGGTAATGGAGGGTACATATGGAATAACACAACACAGGTTATGGCGATACCCTTAAAAATGTTTATTTCCGGCAGAATGATTTTATTCTTGCTCACGACTCAATCCCGCGCAGAAATCAGATTATATAAACCCAGAGTTTCATGCGCGATCAAACCCCAATTATATCTGGCGGCTATTGTCTGTATCTGTTTTTCACGATCTTCTTCTCCCCAGTTCCTGGAGACATATTGTTTTATCTTGTCCGACAACGCCTGAATATCTCCGGGTATTACAAACCTGTCATCATGCAATTCAATAGCCCTGTTTGCCGGTATATCACTTGCGATGCATGACAATCCGTAACTCATTGCCTCAAGCAGCACTATTGGGAGCCCCTCATAGTATGAAGGAAGCACAAATATGCCTGCATGACTGTACAATTCATGCAGCGGCTGGCCGGTTAAAAAACCGGTCAATACAATATTCTTATTCGTCAAAGCCGCTGTCTTCAGGGACCGGCTGTACGAATCTTCATGATCAGCATCACCTACAATTACTAGTTTCCATCCCCCGAAATCATTCAGGTTATACGCTTCAATCAAATCATGAAAACCTTTCTCCGGGACGAATCTTCCGACGCAGAGAATATACTTGCGCTTCTCAATTCCATATTTCTTAAAAGTATCCGCAGTATCAGCAGGTTTGCGAATCTCCACTCCATTGGGGATAATTGCTGAATCTCTGTTGTATTTTAGCTTTATATCATCCGATATATTTCTGGCAATAACTATCACCTGGTTGGCAAACATCATCCCCATTCTTTCGCAAAACTTCAAAAATATTTTGGCAGGAAGAGGCCACTTCTTTCTCATATAATCAGGTCCATGATGAGTAACGACAACTTTCATACCTAAAAGCCTGGCGAGGGGTGCAAAGAGAGACGGTCCTATTGCATGAATATGAACGATGTCAGGATGAAGTTTTCTTGCCATCAGTATGCATCTGAATGTATGAACGATAGCTTCCAGAAATTTATTTTTAGGGCTGTCCACCGGAATTAATTTTACCCCTTTATATCGATCAGACTTCCATGTCATATAAGGTTTTCGACCGTACACAGTAATATCGCATCCTGATGCCGCGAGATAGGTGTATAAGTTTTCACAATGAGTTTCAACCCCTCCCTGAATTCCCGGGAATCCTCTGGTACCGACAACCGCTATTTTCATATTTGCATATTAGTCTAAAACGAGAATAAAAAGGTAGATATGTTAAATATTCAGCCTTATTGACCCGGCAGGCATAATACGGGCTTTTTATTCATCAGCACGCGAAGTTTGTTTTTCAGTATCCATAGC
>JBFLYJ010000161.1:0-7117 GCA_040756635.1 Nitrospirota bacterium | reverse complement strand
AAAACATGATAGGCAGCTTTTACCAGCCCTCGCTTGTTCTCATTGATGTCGATACATTAAAGACCCTTCCCACGAGGGAATTCTGCGCCGGAATGGCCGAGATAATAAAATACGGGGTCATCGACGACAGAGCCCTGTTTGATTATCTTGAGAAAAACAGAGATGATATCGTCTCTCTCGGTGACGGTCTCATTCATGTAATCAGACGGTCCTGCGAAATTAAGGCTGAAGTGGTCTCAAAGGACGAAAGAGAAGGCGGGTTGAGGGCGATACTCAATTTCGGGCACACGATCGGACACGCCATAGAAACGGTAACCGGATATAAAAGGTTTCTTCATGGAGAGGCGGTTGCTATCGGCATGTGCGCGGCGGCAGAGCTTGCCGTAAAAATCGAAATATTCCGGAAAGAAGAAGCCGCCAGATTAAGAGGGCTTGTTGAGATGTATAACCTCCCGAGCCGGATTCCGGATGATCTGAATCTCCCGGAATTAATGAGCGCGATGGAAGTGGACAAAAAGGTCAAGGCCGGCAAACTGAGGTTCATCCTGCCAGAGACGCTCGGCAGGGTAAGAATAGAAGAAGACGTTGACAGGGCAAATATCAGAGAAGTGCTGCAGTCTAAGCCCTGAGATTCCTCCCCTTCCACAGCATATAAATCGCGGGATAAATGATCAGTTCCAGTATTGTCGAGGTGACAACTCCTCCAACCATCGGTGCTGCTATGCGCTTCATGACATCAGAACCTGCGCCATGGCTGAACATTATGGGGACAAGTCCTGCGAGTATTACGCTGACCGTCATTATCTTCGGACGTATTCTCTTTACAGCGCCATGCATGACAGCATCCTTGAGATCAGCAGAGGTCCTCATATTCCCTTTCTTTTTCCACTCCTCATAGGCAAGGTCAAGGTACAGCAGCATTATTACGCCGGTCTCGGCATCAAGTCCGGCAAGCGCTATAATACCCACCCACACGGCGATGCTCATATTGTAGTTGAGGAAATAGAGAAACCAGAACGATCCGACAAGGGAGAAAGGCACGGCCAGAAGCACGATCATTGTCTTGACCGCGGACTTGGTGTTCAGATAGATAAGTACAAATATAATGAGCAGGGTCAGCGGGATAACGAGTCTTAATTTATCATGTGTCCTTACCAGGTGTTCGTATTCACCGCTCCATTTGAGTCGGTAGCCTTCCGGTATCTTCAGAGATGATACCCTGCCTTTTGCCTCTTCCACATACCCGCCCACATCCCTCCCGGAAAAATCAATGTAGACGTATGAGGTGAGAAGACCTTCTTCGCTCTTGATTACCGGTGGCCCTTTTACAATCTTAATGTCCGCCAGCTGTTCAAGAGGGATCTGCGGCCGTTCCCGGTCGTCTGCCGGGTTAAACGGCTGCTGGCCCATCGCACTATTTACATTCTGCATACCCGCAGTCATTACAGGCACGAGCACCCGTTTCAGTTTCTCTATATCATTGCGCAGCTCCCTGGGATAACGGATGTTCACGGGATAACGTTCTCTCCCTTCAACAGTAGTGGTAATATTCATTCCGCCGATAGCTGACTGAATGACCTCCTGGACATCGTCTACAGTTAATCCATACCGCGCTGCCTCATCCCGCTTTACCCTGAAATCAAGGAAATACCCGGTGGTCACACGTTCCGCGTATACGCTCCTTGTCCCCGGTACATCTTTAATCAGATTTTCTATTTCCAGTCCGATCCTCTCAATTTCCCTGAGATTAGATCCCATTATCTTGATGCCTACAGGGGTCCTTATCCCGGTTGAGAGCATATCGATGCGGGCCTTTATCGGCATGGTAAAAGAGTTTGCCACGCCGGGGATGGTAAGAACGTCATTCATTTCATTCTTGAGTTTATCGACCGTCATACCCTCCCGCCACTCGGATTCAGGCTTGAGATTGATTACAGTTTCAAACATCTCCAGAGGTGCCGGGTCTGTCGCGGTCTCTGCCCTGCCCGCCTTTCCAAAGACCTGCTCTACCTCTGGTATGCCCTTTAACAATTTGTCCTGTATCTGGAGCAGGCTGGACACTTCAGTTATTGAGGCTCCGGGCACGGTCACCGGCATATAAAATAACGACCCTTCATAAAGCGGGGGCATAAACTCTGTGCCGAGCTTTAAATAAGGATACGCTGTTAAGGCCAGTATAATGACTGCTATGAATATGACCGTCTTCTTGAATTTCAGGGCGAGGGCTGCAACCGGTTCGTAAAGTTTATGCAGTATATAACTGACGGGGTTCTTTTCTTCAGGACGTATCTTTCCTCTGATAAACAGGGTCATCAGCACCGGGGTCAGGGTGATTGCAAGGAATGAAGAGAACAGCATCGCAAATGTCTTTGTATATGCCAGCGGTTTAAACAGCCTCCCGGCCTGTGCCTCCAGCGTGAATACCGGCAGAAAGCCGACCGTGATGACAAGCAATGAGAAGAACAGCGATGGGCCGACCTCTTTTGCAGCTTCAATAATGGCATTTATTCTATCTGCCCGTCCGGGCTCTGTGCCTGTGTGTTCTAATTCCTCCAGTTTCTTATGCGCGTTTTCGACCATAATGATCGACGCGTCCACCATCGCCCCTATGGCAATCGCTATTCCGCTCAGGCTCATAATGTTTGAGGTCACCTTCAGATAAAACATGCAGATGAAGGAAATGATGATAGCAAAAGGCAGCGTAAGGATAACGACGAACGCACTCGGCAGATGAAACAGAAACACGATGCATACTGCACTGACAGCCACAGAGAGCTTGACGATCTCATCCTTAAGCGTATCAATTGAACGGCGAATGAGATCGGACCTGTCATAAGTCGTGACTATCTTTACTCCCTTTGGGAGGCTCGGCTCTATGTCTGTTTTGATTTTGTCCTTTACCTTTTCTATGACATTAAGGACGTTCTCGCCGAACCTGACGATCACAATCCCTCCGGCAACTTCCCCTCTTCCGTCAAGGTCAGCCAGGCCCCTTCTTATCTCCGGGCCGAGCTGAACATGCGCTATGTCTTTGAGGAAAACAGGGGTGCCGCTGCCGTTTGTGCCTACGGCAATGTTCTCAATATCTGCGATGTTTTTGATATATCCCCGTCCCCTTACCATGTACTCCACTCCGGAGAATTCAAGGACTCTTCCTTCCACATCACTGTTGCTCTTTCTGAGCGCCTCCATTATCTTCTGGATCGGGATGTTATAGAATAGAAGCTTGTTGGGGTCTACGGTAATCTGATACTGCTTTACAAAACCGCCTATGCTTGCAACCTGGGACACCCCCTGAACGCTTTCGAGCGCGAGCTTGATGTTCCAGTCCTGGACAGAGCGCAGCTCTGATAAATCGTTCTGCCCGGTTTCATCCACTACCGCGTATGAAAAGCCCCAGCCGACACTCGTCGCATCAGGGCCGAGTACCGGATTGACGTCAGCTGGGAGCTTGTTCTTGACTGACTGAAGATATTCAAGCACCCTGCTCCTTGCCCAGTAAATGTCCGTGCCTTCCTCAAAGATGGCATAGATAAATGAACTGCCCAGAAAAGAGAATCCGCGCACCACCTGTACCTTCGGCGCAGCAAGCAGGGTCGAGGTTATAGGGTATGTTACCTGGTCCTCCACAAGGTCGGGGCTCCTGCCGGGCCATTCGGTAAAGACGATGACCTGAGTGTCACTCAGGTCCGGAATGGCATCAAGCGGTGTGTTCTTCAGCGCCCATACACCCCATGCGGTGAGAAAAAATACGAGCAGGAATATTATAAATCTGTTCCTGGCGCTGTATTCGATTATTTTAGCAATCATGATCTGTCTTGTAGAGACGGGTTTTAAACCCGTCTCTCCCTTTAATGTTTAGGTGTGGTGATCGGTTTCACACCTTTTAACTGCGCTTCCGAGTCAATGAGGAATGTGCCGGATGAAGCCACCTTTTCGCCGGCTTCAAGACCGTGAAGCACCTCTGTCATTCCTCCGGCCTTAAGCCCGATATGTACCTCTCTCGGCTCGAAATAGCCTTCGCCCTTATCGACATAGATAATCTGCCTCGAGCCTGTGTCGATGACCGCTTCATCCGGGATGAGCAGCCTCCTGCCCATATCAATCCCGATCTCAACATTTGTATACATCTGAGGCTTAAGCTGCTCAGACGGGTTTTTAATTGTGAACCTTACCTTTGCTGTCCTTGTATCTGCTGAAAGAGAGGGATATATATAATCAATAACTGATGAGAAGACCTTCCCGGGGAAATAGCTGAGGCTGATGTCAGCGGCCTGTCCGACCTTTATCAGGCCGAGTTCATATTCATAAATATCGGAGATGACCCATACCGTGGACAGGTCAGCCAGGTCGAACAGTTTTTCCCCCGGCATCACGCGCATGCCCTGCAGCGCCATTTTCCGGGTGACATAGCCATTCACCGGGCTGTATATAGTTAATGTCCTTATCGGTTCGCCGCTTTCTTTTATTTTTTCTATCTGCTCATCAGTGATGTCCCACAACTTCAGTCTCTGCTTTGCCGCGTCAACAATTCGTTCTGCATCTTTTGAAAGCATCGAACTAACCGCTGACTGCTGACCGCTGGCCGCTGACTGGTCCCACTTGATTACATTTAAAAATTCCTGCTGTGTCGCGACAAGCTCAGGACTATATATCTCAGCAAGAGGCTCTCCCTTTTTCACATACCTGCCTGTGTAATCAACGTGGAGTACTTCGATCCAGCCTTCAAACTTTGTATTAACAGTCGCAAGGTTTCTTTCGTCATATTCAATACGGCCGACTGTCCTGATGGTCTTATGCATCGGTTTGACAGCCGCCTCAACTGTCTTTACGCCGATAAGCTGCTGCTTTTCCTGCTCGATCTCGACTGTATGTTCTTCTTCATCGGCAGCTTCCTGCGTGCCCCCCTCTGTCTGTGAGCCAGGGGATTCCACCGCTGGTGACCCGTGCTGATGGCCCTGAGAGTACGCTGCGGACAGATTAAAAGAAAACAATAAACATAGTATGGAGCCAATAATTAATGCTTGTGTTCCCATTTTTCTTTTTCTCCTTGTACAGGCGGATTGACATACGCCCCTACTGTTGACAACGCCTCCAGTCTCGCTATCGCCTTTTCCCTTTCGATAAATTGTTTCCAGTATAAAAGTTCATAATCGATCAGCGATTTGAGAGTTGTTATGACCGTTATCGCTTCGGTCTTACCAGTCGTATATCCGGCAAGCGCTGTTTCAAAACTCTGATAGGTCTTCGGGACCAGGCCGTCTTTGTACAGGGCCATTAATCTTTCCGATGACCTGAGCATTGAATAGTTGTCCCTTATACTGGAAGACAGCATGAATTTAATATCATCAAGATCATGTCTTGTAGACGACAGGGAAGCCTCCGCCTCCAGGACCGCGGGCCGCTGTTTGGTCCTGTAAAATATCGGTATGTTGATTGTGGCGGTCATTCCCCACATGTCCTGGTAATATTTGTTTTTCGCGAAATAGTTTGCAGCTAATGTAACATCCGGATAGTACTCCTTCTCCATCATCCTGACTTTTGTCTCAGCACCTGCGATCATCCGTTCCCTGGATTTTATATCAGGTGAATTTTCATATGCTGCCTTCTGCAGTTCTTCGACGCTGTAAATATAATCCGTGGGCGTCAATTCAACAGGCCTTCCTATCTCCGTGTAGCTGTCTCTGCCGACCGCGGAATTGAGCATGGCCTCAAGGGACTGTATCTTCTGTCTGAGCATTTCGTCTTTTTCGAGCAGCATGTATTTTTCGGTCTGGGCCATCAAAACTTCCTGCTGCGGGGCCATTCCGGTTGAATACCTTGCTAGCGCCGCGTCTTCAATCCTGGTAAAAAGTCCTGACATCTCTTTTATCAGATCAATGCTTTTATATAAATAGAACAGCTCATAGTAAAGCTCTTTTACCCTGGCCGCCACCTTTAAACGCGCTGAATCCAGAGACGCACCGAGGCTTTCAGCGTCCCTTTCAGCCATTGCGCTTTTCAAGGAAAGCTTCCCGGGGTACGGAATCATCTGGGACACTGTGAACATCCATTGCGAGTCCTGGGCCATTTCCTCGTCAAATGTATACAGGTCCCGGACCCCGTCATTCATATATCCGAACATGAACATAGGGTCAGGAAGGCTTTCCGCCTGCGGTATTTTGAATCTGGCCCCTGACTCCCTTGCTTCAAGCATAAGGACCTCGTGATTGTTCTTCAGGGCCTCGTCAATCAGCTTCTGCAGGTCCAGGTCACCGGCAAAGGCAGGGCTTGCAAGCAAAACAGATATTATGAGCAGCGCATATTTCATAGCAGGTTTCATTTTTATCGTTTGTTTAATAGTTATTAGACATTATACGTTACGTCCTGCGATTTTGCATCTGATATATAAAGACCCCTTCCTCTGTCATTAACTAGAGGAAGGGGCATTGATTAGCTGATAATTTTCCCCCGGACAGGATGTTGTGCTATGCATCTATGCTGAACTTCATCTTTGATGTCTTACCGTCACGCGTGATTTTTACCGTAATATTCCAGGAACCTCCCATGGTCAAGTCCATTACGGCTATGTACCTGCCGTCTTTTAACTCAGCGTCTGTTTTGTAATTCATTGCAGGCATTCCCGGCATCGCGGGCATTGAGTATTCGACCTTGACTTTCGCATCTATGACAGATTTACCGGCGGAGTCTCTTACATCAATAGTCAAGTTATTTGTACCTACCACCGGCGGATTCTTGTCAATCGTCACCACAACGTCAAACTCACCTGCCTTTTTCTTTACCTCATAGTCTTTTGCAAAGGCGGTTCCTGTTATAACAAACATCATCAACATTAAGGTAACGACAAGTTTTTTCATTTTCATCCTCCATTTTTTATTTATGCACACACCGGCAGTTCATCAAAAACTGCTCTCATATCTCTAGTTGTAATTTTATACTGAAACTATGAAATAAATGTGAAGAACCAATCGGGGATGGCATTAAAATCATTAATATAAATAATCGTTATAGATCATTTTCATACGCTGGTCAGTCCGTACAGTTGCTGTATAATAGCAGTATGCGACTCGACTGATGAAAGATCATTATATGTATTCCAGACCGATACAAATATTAC
>JBFLYJ010000160.1:0-7129 GCA_040756635.1 Nitrospirota bacterium | reverse complement strand
ACGACCGAAGAAATCCTCTACGGCGTAACATAAAAAATCACCTTGCTCCTTTCATTTTTACACAATAAATATTGAAAATTAATTTACATGAAATTACACTTCATGTCAATAGGACGACTCATTTTTTTATGTATTATTTTCCCGGAAGGATTTACTGCATGATTATTGAACATTATTTACGAATACTACATCTAAAAAAAAATTATTTGGACATCTCGGCATAAATTACATTACTGAAAAAAGACAATCATTCTACACTTCCCTCCTGCCTCTCCCACGTCTTGGCATATTTAAGGAAGGTATAAAAACTGTAAAGCGCGGCAAGCATGAAGCCCCTTGTGCCGTCAAGCAGTCCGAGCCTGAAGAAGTACATTTTGATGAACGTGAAAGGGGGTTTTATCGCGAGCGAAAACAGCCCGGCACGGCCCGAATTCTTTCTAATCTCTTTGGCGGCAAGCGTGGAGTAGCGCTCCATCCTCTCAACAAAATCCGAAACGCTTCTGTATGTAAAATGCCTGAGGGGATTTTTGAGACAGGCAGTGCTTCCCTCGACTACGACCCTCTCATGTACCTCTCGCGGCCCGAGCCGCCCCTTGTCTTTCTGAAAAAGCCTCAGCGTATAATCAGGCCACCAGCCGCCGTATCTGATCCGCTTTCCGATAAAATAATTTTCCCTCGGCATATAGAAACCGTTTACGTTAGTGTCTGATATGTTCTTTAAAATCTCCGCCTTCAGTTCCGGCGTGACCCTCTCATCAGCGTCAAGGATTAAAACCCACGGCCCTTCGGCATAATCAACTGCCGTCTGTTTCTGCCGGGCAAAGCCCTGCCATTCATGCTGATGGACCTTGTCTGTATACTTCCTGCATATATCAACAGTCCGGTCAGTGCTGAAGGAGTCGACCACAATAATCTCGTTCGCGTCCGCTACGCTCTTAAGCGCGTCCTCGATGTTTATCTCTTCGTTTTTTGTTACTATGACAACTGAAATTGGAAACAAAAATAACTCCTTTTATTAAATCCCCTCCTTACCAAGGAGGGGGAGGGGAGGTTTAAGCTTTCGCTATGACCCCTCCAACCTCCCCTAGTTAAGGGGAGGACTTCCTCTCGGACATTATCCTCTCATACAACTCTTTTATTCTGCTGATATGCTTCTCAAATGTAAATTCTTCAGCAAGACTTCGCGCATTTTTACTCATGACCTCCAGAAGCTCCCTGTCATTAATTAATAATTGCATCTTCTCTCCTATGGCCTTTACATCCTCCGGCTCCCGGACCACAAAACCCTGCACTCCATCTTTTATTATCTCAGCGGCCCCGCTGTTTCTTGTGGTTATCACGGGGAGCCCGCTTGCCAGGGCCTCCAGATGTACATTGCCGAAGGGCTCATACATTGTCGGGAAGGCAAATACATCAGCGGCCGCGTAGTATTTATAGTTGTCCTTTTGAGGCCCGCAGAAGATGATGTTTTGAAGCGGGGACTTTCTTTCTCTACTTCCGCGCTTCCGCGCTTCCGCGCTTCTTATTTTCCTTGCATTTCCTTTTCCCACAATCATAACCGTCACCCGCTCCTCAACTGATTTCACAGCCTGAAGCAGATAACCGACGCCCTTTCTCTCAAACCCGGACCCCATGAAGAGCACGACAAAGTCAGTGTCCGATACCCCGTGCTTCCGTCTGATCTCACTCCTGTATTTTTCGCGGTTGGCGGGGTGGAATTTTTCCAGATCAACACCGTTATAAATAACTTCAATATCAGCAGGAGACACTTTGTAGTTGTCGAGGATGTTTTTCTTGACCATTTCTGATATGGCTATGATCTTTTTAAACTTATGCCCGTTCATGATATACCGTTCAAGGGCGAGGATGAGCCAGTGGTAAGGATTAATAACAACAGAAAGCCTGCCCGAAAGGCCTGTCCTCTTCAGTCTCTGCCTGAGCCATTCAATGTGACAGCCGTCTCCTGCCCGGTAAATGTCCTGATACAGCGTCTTGTCGTGCGTCTGGATTATGTCGAAATCCTTCCGCTGCTTTTTCAGGAGAGACTTACTCGAAAACGCGAAACAGAGGTCCCTCAGGAATGAGCTAAGCCTGACTACAGGCACCTTGTGATAGCGGATATTTTCGTGTGATGCCCCGGCCTTCCACTCTATCGCGAATATATGCAGCTCATGTCCTTCGGCCGCGAGTCTCTCTATGAAACTGCTCGAAAAGCCCTCCGCCCCGCCGTGGAAGGTGTACTTTTTTCTAAGTACGGCTATCCTCATTTATTCCCCCGGCAGCCATTCCCAGACCCAGAACAACGGCGATGTACTGCATTTTGAACAGGGTCTCAAACATGGCCTGCACTACATAGTTGCCTATAAAGATCGACGCGCACGCGATCAGCATATAGCTCTTAACGCCGCCGGCGCTAAAAGCGCCTTTCCAGAAAACTCTTACAGCCGCTGCCATGAGCAGCACAAAAGGGACGATGCCGATGACGCCTTCATGAAAGAGGACCTTTACAAACATATTGTGCTGGTCCTTTTCGTGCTGCGGCGACTTCCTGTACGGCGTGTCTCTGTATGGTTCATCCCTTAAATAGATGTTGGCCCCGTATCCCCAACCGGTCAGAGGTCTTTCCATGAACGCGTAGAAGGCAGCCTTCCAGAGATCCGTCCTCGCGTTGGCAGTAAATATTTCATCAGGCGTCTGCGATATCCTCTCCCTGACGCGGGGAGAGAAACTGTATGCCACGGCACCGAAGATAACCAGAACAATCATAAACGCAGCCATAGTGATTTTCAGGTTATATCCCTTTTTTACGGAAAGATATATGGACCACACCAACAGGACAACAAAAAAGGCGAGATACCCTCCCCTTGAGGTGCTCAGCACAAGCGCGAGAACTGAGACAAGAACAGCTGCGGTTAAAAAGACCTTCGGCCCTGTTTTATTCCACGTAAAGAAAAGAATGCATGAGAGCGGAAGATACGTATTGACATACGCGGCGAACTTCGTGTGCCACGCGTGGACCCAGGCGGTATCAGGTTTTAACATCGGGATATCGTGGAAGATATAACTGTAATACCCGGCAGAGACTATAAGAAGGAGTGCGGCCAGACTTGCGTATGCCGCCTTGATCAGCCTCCTTTCATCCGCCATAACAGTGGCGATCACCGGGAACAGGAGGGTAAATTTCAGGGGTTCATCCTTAAGCTCTTTTAAGGAAAATGAAGGGTCCATCGAAAATACGGCAGATATCACTACCGCGGCAATATATACCAATGACAGCCTGGCAAGTGTATTATTCAGAATATAAAGATCACGTCTGTATCTTAACGTGATCAGCCAGAGGCCGAAGGTCCCGAATATCAATAAATTCCTGATCCCTTCACCTTTCGCCAGGAACATCAGGAAGATGTACGCGTATATTCCATACTCGATGATCCTGTCTATTGTCTCATGCTTTTTATCCATATTAGGAGCTAATTATATCTTGCGGGTGCGTCATTAATGATTACAGATGGTCCTTTATTATCTCGAGCAGCTGACCGGTCCTTACCTGGTACGTATGCTCCCTCAGAACCCTCTCCTGGCCCGCGCGGGATATCTTCATCCTCGCCTCTTCGTTATTTATGTAATATTTCATCTTGTCTATCATCTCCCCACTCGTCCGGAAGGTCACGATTTCCCGGTCAGGTACAAGTATCTCCTCAATCCCGTCGACGTAACGGCACATGTAAAAGGCCCCGCAGCAGACAGCGATGTACAGCCTTTCGCTCACGGACTTGCGGACCCCGGGCTGGGCCTCAAACCCCAGATATACCTTTGACAGTCTCGCTATCTTCGCGTGCTCCTCGCCCCAGACGAATTTGCCCCCGTACGCCCTGCCGAGCTTTCCGAGGAGCAGTGGTATGGTCGAGAACTTCCTCGGTATCTTCTGCCCCCACCATTTCAGCCTGAACCCGTTATCAATGACCGCCTGCAGGAACTGCCGCCTCGGCAGGTAGTGAGGCTTTGAACCGAGGTTGCCGACAAAGGTGGCGTCCGCTGAATACATCCTGATGTCCGCTTCCGTTATGGCGCTCTTTATCTCAAAGAAAGACGGCGCGACCGCTTCCGTCAGCCAGAAGGTGTTGGGGTTCAGTTTTCTGAACTCATCCACAAGCCCCTCCGACATTGTCAGGAACACATCCGATGCCTCGACATACGGAGGCAGCCAGTCGGTGATGACCGGATCGGGATACCACTGCACCACCTTTGCGTGCTGCCTCAATTCCATGAAAACCGAAGGAGGGAACTCATCCTTTGAATGGAGGACAAAATCGGGTCTTGCCTCCCGTATCAATTTAAAGACAGCGCTTACCGGGTCCTCGACACTCTCCGGATCAAAGTGGACCACGTTGTGGCCGTTCATCTCGAATCCTGATTTCTTCCACCAGCCGCTGTTCCACTCATGACCGAATTCAGCGATAAAAAGTATCTTATATTTTTTCATACCGCGTTCTCTTTCTCACCGCCTCTTCAAAAACTTTTTCATATGACGCCACGGTCTCATCGATAGAAAAGGCCCCGGCCCTCTCCTGCGATTTCCTCCCGAACTCCGCTCGCAAGGCAGGATCTCCCGTAATTCTTTTCAGCATGTCCGCGAGTCCTTCCGCGTCCCCAAGCGGGACCAGTGCCCCAGCCTCTTCCATTATCTCCCGGTGGGTCGGGAGGTCCGAGGCGACTACCGGCAGGCCGGCTGCCATGGCCTCGACCAGGGAAATGCCGAAGCCTTCCCATAAAGACGGGGAACAGAAGACGTCCATCGCGCGGAGCGCAAAAGGAATCTGATTGTACTCCATTTGGCCCGGAAAATAAAATTTCCCGCCCCCCTCCTCCTCCAGCGTCTTTCTCAGGGGACCGTCTCCGATGATCAGGCCTTTAAAGTCCTCCGGCAGCCTACGGACCGCTTCAATGATGAGCTTATGGTTTTTCTCGTTTGACAGCCTTCCGACAGAACCTACAATAACGGCGTCTTCAGGCAGGCCGAGTTTTCTCCGGCATTCCGCTTTTGATTCAGCTATGTTAAACACTGAGAGATCGATGCCGTTGTGAATAATACGTACCTTTTCAGCTCTCACCCCGTCATAGCGCCTTACGTCCGCCGCGACCGCTTGAGATACCGCGACCATGGCGTCTGTCCTTGCTGACAACAACCGGTTAAAAAACCGCCTGTGTATTTTGGGATTGTCGTAAAGGGCATGGAAGTTCGATACGACCGCAGGCATATCTCTTTTCAGCACAGCCAGCCTGCCGTACAGATTGGCAACGTACTGGTGCGTCCACAGAAGATGGACATTCTGTTCCTGTATGGCTTTTGATATACGGCACGCTATGACAGGGCTGAACCTGCTGCTCTTCATCAAACCGAGAGGGATTACCTTCATGCCTTCTTTGGCGGCTTTTTCACCCAGCGCTCCGGCTTCTTTTATACAGCATATCGAAACACTATACCTGTCCCTGTCAAGCCTGCTGAGTACAGACAGCAGCTGCGTCTCTACCCCGCCGACAGGCATGCTGACGATCAATGCCATGAGGTTAATTTTATTACTTCCTGTCAAATCCTGTATCTCCTCCTATGATGGTCCAGGCTTTCAAACATTGCAGACTAAGATCATGCAATGAGAGGTTGAATGCCGAATAAACACATTGCCGACACTTCAAACAGATAAAAACTCAAATATCAAAAATCAAAGATGAGGAACAGTACCATTAAAGATTCCTCTCCATATTTTTAATTTTTTATCTTTTCTATTTAATTTAGCTGAAGCCGGCACCCCCAGCCTCTCAGACCTTATACGTTCTTCTCCATAATTCCAGCACCGTGATAAGCCACAGCTGCTCGGAGATATTGATCTCCGGCGTCCTGAATTTTTCGATCGCCCCGCGGACCTGTTTCAGGTCGAATATATCACCCGAAACGAATCCGCTTTCAGAAAAAATGTCATACATAAGATCAAAGTTCGCCCTGAACCAGTATTTGATCGGCGGGCTGAAGCCCATCTTCTTTCTGTATATGACCTCATCCGGCAGGTATTCCTCCAGGATCTTCTTTAGAATGTATTTGCCGCCGGCGCGGAATTTATACTCCGGCTCCAGCCTGTTCGCGAATTCCACAAGCCTGTAATCCACCAGGGGGTTTCTACCTTCCACTGAATGCGCCATCAAGGCAAGGTCGGTCTTTGTGAGTATATAGTCCGGGAGGTAGGTATGCATGTCGATCCAGATAAGCCTTTCGATCGTGTCGGTGATATTTTCCGAATCATGAAAATTATCGATAATGTCCTTTGCCGGGAAACCGTCAAGAGAGTCGTACAGGCCGGACGTCATTACGTATCTCTTGAAACTGTCGCTGAGCCCGCCGAACCTCAGGAGGTATGCCTCCCAGTATCCCATGGACATCTCTTCATTGACCCTCTGCAATTTACCGATGAAACTCTTCTTGTTTATCTCGGGCGAGAGACGCCTTATCAGGCTGCAGCCCGCGCGCGGCAGATAATTCAGGACCTTCCCGCGTGAATATATAAAGTACCTTTTATATCCGCCCAGGATCTCGTCTCCGCCGTCACCGGAAAGAATGACCTTTACATGCTCGGAAGTAAAGCGCGACAGAAAATACGTCGGAATATATGAAGGGTCGCCGAAGGGTTCATCCAGTGAATCGATAATATTGACCAGCTCGTCATATGACAGTTCAGGGACCTGAAATTCGTGGTGCCTTGTGCGAAAACGTTCCGCTACCGTCCTGGCGTACGCAGACTCGTCATATCCCGGCCTGTCGAACTTTATGGTAAACGTGTTGATATCGTCTATCCCGTTTTTTTTGAGGAACGCGACTATCGCGCTTGAGTCCATGCCTCCGCTGAGATAGACCCCTATCGGCACATCCGAGATCGTCCTCATGCGCACGGACTCCGACAGAAGGCCTTTGAACTGCTCCCCTGCCTCGGCAAACGACAGACCGCTCTTTGGATAGAATTCCGGTCTCCAGTACGATTCCGTCTTTACTTTCCCTGTGCTCAGATCAAATTCCAATATTTGTGCTGGTGAAAGCTTTTTGACCCCTTCAAGTATCGTCCTTGGAGAAGGTATATATTTA
>JBFLYJ010000016.1:0-17433 GCA_040756635.1 Nitrospirota bacterium | reverse complement strand
CCTCCCGTATGATGTCCATGCTGACCTTCAGTTCATTGGCAACAGCTATTGCGGCAAGGCAGTTGGTGACATTGTGCCTGCCGATTAGAGGCACCTTAAACGACCCGAGCGACTTTCCATTAAGGACAGCCTCAAATACCGAGGCCAGACCTTCCGTCCTTATGTCCCTGGCCGTAAGGTCCATGCCTTCACCCAGTCCGTAAGTTATAAACCGGCGCTGTATCTTCGGCATCAGCTCCTGTATATAATCATTGTCGCCGCATAATATGGACAGTCCGTAAAAGGGCACTTTATTGATAAATGAAAGGAAGGCACCTTTGATCTCATGAATACTTTTAAAGTAATCCATGTGCTCCCTGTCTATATTGGTCACAACAGCGATCGTAGGCGACAGTTTCAGGAATGATCCGTCGCTCTCATCAGCCTCTGCCACGAGGAATTCTCCCCCACCCAGTTTCGCGTTGCTTCCAATCCCTTTAAGCTTGCCCCCGATAACAACCGTGGGGTCCAGCCTGCCTTCACCGAGTACGCTCGCAACAAGGGACGTCGTTGTCGTCTTGCCGTGTGCCCCTGCCACAAGCACGCCGTACTTGAGCCTCGCCAGCTCAGCTAGCATTTCGGCCCTGGGTATCACGGGGATCGACATTTTTCTTGCTGCCTCCACTTCCGGGTTAGTGGAGTTGACCGCGGATGATATTACTACCACATCCGCTTTCTTTACATTTTCGGCCCTGTGACCAATGCTTATATTTATACCCATTCCCGCCAGCCTTTTTGTTGTCTCAGACTCCTTCAGGTCGGAGCCCTCGACTTCGTATCCGAGATTATGCAGCACCTCGGCAATGCCGCTCATGCCGACCCCTCCAATTCCTACGAAATGCACTTTTTCAAATCTTTTATACATAGCGCACTCCGATCCAATGGGAGCCGCAGGGGAGACCTGAGCACTTACAACAATTCAGAATCTTGGGCATAATAATTTATATATCTCCAGTCCTTTTTTTTTTAATAGTCCCATCATAAGCTCAACCACCTTCTTTGCCGCGTCACTGCTGCCGAGACTCTTGCTTATGCGTTCCATTTCCGCTATGGCGTCGGGTTCATCCAGCAGGTGCTTTATCATGTCCGAGAGCGTTTTGCCGTTAAGGTCCCTTTCAAGTATCATCTGCGCGGCGCCTATGTCCCAGAGTTTTCTCGCGTTGATCTCCTGATGGTTGGCGGCCGCATACGGATACGGGATAAGAACGGCGGCCTTGCCGCATGCCGTCAGCTCCGCAAGTGTAGTCGCCCCGGCCCGCGAAATAATAAGGTCCGCTACCGCATAAGCGTCGGCCATTTCATACGCGAAGGGTATGACCGTGCCGCGGAATTCTTTTGCGCGGTATACTTCTTTCACTGAATCACACTCTTTCTCTCCTGTTTGATGGAGAAACTGTATATTGTCTTTCAGAGGTTCAAGGTATACAAGCGATTCAGCCACCGCCTTGTTAATGCTGCTCGCCCCTGAACTGCCGCCGAACACAAATATCGTAAAACGGTCCCGTGCAAGACTGAAACTCTCCCAGCCCCTTTCCCTGCTGCCTTTTAGGATCTCGGCCCTTATGGGATTGCCGGTGAGATAGGTTTTATATTCAGGGAAATTCGCTATGCTTTCATGATATGTGACCGCCACCGAATCAACGAATTTTCCGAGGACCTTGTTCGCGAGGCCGGGGACTGTATTCTGTTCATGGATGATCGTGGGTATCCCCATCATCTTCGCGCACAGGACCACAGGTCCTGAACTGTAACCCCCGACACCCAGAACTATGTCCGGCCTGATCCCCTTCAGTATATCGTATGAGTCTATTATGGATAACGGGACCTTGAACAACGCGCTCAGGGTCTTGAAAATACCTTTACCCACCAGACCTTCAGACCTTATGAACCTGACATCATATCCTTCCTTCGGGACGACGCGGGCCTCCAGTCCCCTTGCAGTACCGACAAAAGTTATCCTTGCGTCAGCAACGGTATTTCGCAGTTCCCTTGCAAGTGCCAATGCCGGGAAGATATGTCCTCCTGTTCCGCCTCCTGCTATAACTATCTTCATCTTAACCTGTGACTCCATGAATGCGCTTTGCCCGCCCTCATAAGGACCCCCTTGCTTGCGCCTCTGAAACTGAAGGAATGAGAGCCCGCCAAAGTACTGTCTTCATTTTTTGCGATACTTATCAGCATTCCTGCTGCCGCCATATTTATAAGAAGCGCAGACCCGCCGTAACTTATAAAAGGAAGCGGCAGGCCCTTTGTCGGCATCATTCCGGTAGATACGGCGATATTTATAATGGCCTGCACTCCTATGAGCATGGTCAGTCCGAGCGTCAGGAAATAACTGAAAGGGTCGCCGGCCCTGCCCGACACCTGGAACCCTTTGACAAACAGCCATACAAAAACGGCCATAACGAACAGCGCCCCGACTAGTCCGAGTTCTTCCCCGATAAGCGAGAAGATAAAGTCCGTATGCGCCTCCGGCAGGAAATACAGTTTCTGTTTGCTGCCCCCGAGACCGAGGCCCCAGAGACTTCCGTTGCCGAAGGCGATGAAAGACTGGATAAGCTGGAATCCGCAGCCCTGGGCGTCCTTCCACGGATCGAGGAAACAGAGCAGTCTTTTCGAACGGTATGGCGACGTCATGATCAGCAAATAGACGGCAGGCAGCGCAAGAAGTACGAGCGAACCGATATGACTCAACCTCGCCCCTCCTAATATCAGCATTCCGAAAGTGAGTATCCCGAGACTCATTACGGCACCGAAATCAGGCTGTTTTATAATGATCGCCTGAAAAAAGAACATGACGGCAAGGGGTATGGCTATTCCGTAACGGAAGTCCTTCATACGGTCGATATTTTTGTCCATGTAGTCAGCGAGAAAAATCACCATGACCACCTTGACCAGCTCTGAAGGCTGGAAAGTTGTCGGCCACAATCTCAGCCATCTCCGCGCGCCGTTTGCCGAAATTCCGATCCCCGGCACAAATACCAGGCCCAGCAATATAACGGACAAGCCCAGCAGAACATACACCAGCGGTCTGTATTTCCTGCAATCCATCCTCGACAGGAACAACATGACGGCAGTCCCGATGCACACAGTGAACAGGTGCTTCCACAAGAAATTAAAACCGCTCCCGTTCTCCCTCATGGACATTAGGGCCGTTGAGCTGTAAACCATCACGGTCCCGATCCCGACCAGCAGCATGACCGACATTAATATGCTCTTGGTATGTTTATTGTTCATTTTCCATTTCCGGTACTTTCACTTTTTATGCGCCTTCACCGCTTCCTTAAACTTTCTTCCCCTGTCTTCGAAGTCTTTGAACATGTCGAAGCTGGCACAGCCGGGGGAAAGCATTACAATGTCGCCGTACGACGCCCTTGATATAGACAGGGCCACCGCCTCGCCGAGGCTCGATGCCATCTGCGTCTCGGTCATCGACCCAAGCGCCGCTGCGATCAAATCCGCCGCCTTGCCGATCAGTATCAGCAGCTTCACCTTGCTCTTTACCAGGTCAGCCAGCACCGAAAAGTCGCCGCCTTTGTCCAGCCCCCCCATTATCAGTATTATGTTTTCATAGTCAGCAAGGGACTTCACCACGGCCCCCACATTCGTGCCTTTGGAGTCATTGATAAACTTCACACCGTTTATTTCATCAACGAATTCGACCCGGTGTTCGAGCCCGGGAAACTGCTTTAGAACGTTCCTGACGGCATCCGGCCCGCATCCTGAAACAATCGCCATCAGGGAAGCTGCCATGGCGTTTTCTATGTTGTGGGCCCCCTGAATGCGGATATCTTTAACACGAATCTGCAGGGGCGTTGCATGCAACGCCCCTGCAATAGACTCAGGTAAATTGAAAATAATCTTCCCGTCCTTAAAATAAACTCCCTCGACCTTCTTTTTGCGGCTGAAATAAAGTATTTTTGGTATTTCACTTTTCACCTTCAGGTTTTCACTTCCCAGCTTCATTACTTCCGGGTCGTCCGCATTAAGGACCAGGAAATCTTCCGGGGTCTGATTTTCGGCGATCCTGAACTTTGCTTCCGCGTAATCCTCCATGCTGTCATATCTGTCAAGGTGGTCCGGAGTTATGTTGAGAATCGCGGCAACATTAGGTCTGAATTCCTCTATGGTTTCAAGCTGGAAACTCGAAATTTCGGTAACAAAATAGTCCGGGCATGCAGCTGTTGGAATAATCCCCTCCCCCGCGATCTTTAATATCTCTTCCGTCACGGCATTCCCGATATTGCCAGCAAGAAGTGTTTTATATCCCGCCTCCTTCAGCATGAGGTCGACAAGGGTGGTGACGGTCGATTTCCCGTTGGTGCCGGTAATGCCGATAAAGGCAGGCGCCGGGTAACGGGCTGCGGACAGCCGGCGCTTTGTGCTGTCTTTATTACTCACAGCTCCTGAATCGCTGTTCTTAACTGCCTGATACGCCAGTTCGAGTTCACCGATGACCGGTATCCCCTTGATATCGGCCTTTACCAGAAGCGGTATATAGAGGGGTACCCCTGGGCTTATGACTATAATGTCCATGGAATCGATGAGCTCTTCGGCCTTGTCCTGTTCTATAAACTTCACCGCAGGCAACAGCTGCTTCTTCTGTTCACCCAACATATCAGGAGATTTCCTGTCGGTAACCGTCACCCTGGCCCCCAATTCAGCAAGGAGGTTTGCGGCCCCTGTGCCGCTTCTTGCCAGACCTACCACCAGGATCTTCTTGCCTTTAAATCTATTTTTTTTGTCCTGTTCCACTTTTATCATTTATTAAATTTAAACCTTCGGCTTTCGGTCATCAGCTCCGGGTTATGATCCTGACAGCTGATTTCCGTTTTTCACCTCACCTTTAATGTCGTCAGGCTCAAAAGCGCCAGCACAATTCCCACTATCCAGAAACGCACTATAACCTTCGGTTCCGGCCATCCTTTTACTTCAAAATGGTGGTGGATAGGGGCCATTCTGAACACCCTTTTGCCGGTCAGCTTGAATGAAGCCACCTGTATAATTACCGAGGCTGTTTCTATCACAAAAATACCGCCGACTACCGCCAGTACTATCTCCTGCTTGGTTATCACCGCTAGCGTTCCGAGTGAACCGCCGAGACTGAGAGAGCCCACATCCCCCATAAATATCTCGGCCGGATAGCTGTTGAACCATAAAAACCCGAGAGACGCACCGAACATGGCCCCGCAAAAGACGGTCAGCTCCCCCGTGCCCGGCAGGAAAAGAACATGCAGGTATTGTGAAAATCCCGCATGCCCCGATATATAAACAAGCGCGCCGTTTGCCAGACATGCGATACCCACCAGACCGATGGCAAGTCCGTCTATGCCGTCCGTCAGGTTGACCGCGTTGGAAGATCCGACAATAACAAGAATAGAAAACGGTATGTAAAACCAGCCCAGGTCTATCAGCCATTTCTTGAAGAAGGGTATACTTAATTTCGCCGCGTATATGTCATTTGAATCGTGATAAAAGAAGTACCCGATTATGAGGGCCAGGACAATCTGGGCCCCGAACTTATACCAGCCGCTCAAGCCCTTGGGGTTCTTTTTTATGGACTTCAGATAGTCGTCTATAAATCCTATGAGACCGAAGCCCAGCAGGGCCGTTATCATGATCAGCACATATGTGTTGCTCAGGTCCCCCCACAGCAGTGTGCTTATGGTAATCGACATAATAATAAGAAGTCCGCCCATCGTCGGCGTACCCTCTTTTCCCAGGTGGGTCCTGGGACCGTCATCCCTCACATGCTGCGTAAAACTCCACTGCCTGAGCTTTTCGATGATCCAGGGTCCCAGAACAAGCGTTGTAATGATTGCCGTAATGATGGCCAGGGCGGTCCTGAACGTGATATAGCGAAACACGTTGAAAGGGGAGTAAACATCATATAGAGCGTAAAACAGTTTATACAGCATCGGTCATCCCCCCGATTATTTTTTCCATGGACATCGACCTCGACCCTTTCACAAGAACGGTGTCGCCCTTCCTCAATATATCCATGATATTCTTCTTTGCCGAATTCACGTCTTCAAATGTATATACTTCAGGTGCCGCGTTACCTACTTTTGCCTTTCTGCATTCTTCCGCCGCGAGGGCCATCATTTCTCCGACAGCCACAAACACATCCACTCCGGTCTCACGGACCATGTCTCCTGCGGACCGGTGCTCCTTTTCCGCAAACGCATCCAGCTCGCGCATGTCCCCGAGGACAGCTACCTTTCTTCCTCCTGCCCCGATCCGCACCAGCTCCTTCACCGATTTTTCCATTGAGGACGGGTTTGCGTTATACGAATCATTAATGACCGTGATGCCTTTTATGTTCATAATTTCAAATCGCATCGGGACGCCCCTGTACGCTTCAAGCGCGGTCTTTATTTCCCCATTCCCCAATCCCAGAGACACTGCTACTGCGGAGGCCGCAAGGGCGTTATATACATTAAAAATACCGGGGACATTCAGACTGACCCATACGTTCTCGGCCTCTCTCGTTGCGAGCATGAAAGCGCTGCCCGTTTGTGAAACCTTCAGATCTTTTGCCATGACATCAGAGGCGTTGTTTATGCCGAAGGTGATGGTCTCCGCGCTGAAATCCGGCAGTTCCTCAATTCCCTTCATCAGAAATGCGTCGTCATTGTTTACCACAGCCACACTCACCCTTTCGAGGATCTCAAGTTTAGCGGCCCGCACCGCTTCATAACTGCCGAGCCTGCCGACGTGGGCGGAGCCGACGTTAGTTATCACTCCATGGGTCGGACCTGCTATCTCACATAACCTTCTTATTTCGCCCGCGGCGTTCATACCCATTTCAAGGACGATCGCTTCATCATAAGGGTTCAGCTTTGTCAGGCTTAGAGGCAGTCCGATATGATTGTTCAGGTTCCCTTCATTTTTCAGAGTCCTGAATTTCGCAGACAGCATCCCGTAGATCATTTCCTTCGTGGTGGTCTTGCCGTTACTGCCGGTCACGGCCACTACAGGGATATCGAGCCTCATCCTGAGGAAATGGGCCAGGTCCTGCAGAGACCTCAGCGTATCATTCACCAGGATTATGACTTTCCCTCCCGGAAATGATTCCGGTTTCATGCCGACTACCGCGCCTCTGCACTTCAGCAAGGCCGATTCAAGAAAGTCATGACCGTCAAATCTTTCTCCCTTGATCGCGAAAAACACGTCCCCTTCGGAAATTTTTCTCGAATCGATGGACACACCGTCAAACGATCCGGCATCCTCCGAAAGGAGCCTTCCGCCGGTTGCTTCAATAATGTCTTCTACTGATAATGTCGCCATTATAAAAAATCAAATATTAAATATAAAAAATATAAAATAAGGGAAAAGTGATCTAATAAATCAAACTCCATATTTTTTATTTTTCATTTCCATTATCGCCGCTCTGGCGATTTCTCTGTCACTGAAGTGATGTCTTACTCCATTTACCTCCTGATAGTTCTCGTGGCCCTTTCCGGCTATCACCACAGTGTCGCCTTCATTAGCCATTGATATAGCTTCCCTGATGGCCTCATCCCGCGAAGGCCGCACAGTGTAATTGTTTTTTTTGATCCCCTTTAAGATGTCCTTGATAATCTCTGACGGATCCTCCGTCCGCGGATTATCCGAGGTGACAATCACTATATCACTCAGTTCGGCCGCGACAGTGCCCATCAGAGGCCTCTTGGTCCTGTCCCTGTCACCGCCGCATCCGAAAACCGTTATGACCCTCTTTCGAGTTATCACCCTCGCCTCTTCTATGCATTTTCTCAGCGCGTCATCAGTATGGGCATAATCAACGATGCACAGAAAGTCCTGACCTTCATCTATATTCTCAAACCGTCCGTCAACAGGCTCAGCGTGTCTTATCCCGTCCCGTATTACGTCTTCTTCAAGGCCGAGTGAATATGCTATCCCGATCGATGTGAGGATGTTATAGACATTAAAACGTCCGATCAGGGAAGTTGTGATTTCGAATCCTCCTTCAGGAGTCCTTACATCAAAAGACATCCCGAACCTGCACCCTTCAGGTCCCCGGCAATTCCCCCCGGTCCCCGTTTCCTTGATGTTCTCAGCCCTTATCATGGCCCCTTTTTCCATACCGTAAGTGACGACGTTGCAATCCAGTGTCTGCGCCAGAGGCCTTATCATGGGGTCATCAATGTTCAGCACAGCGCTGCTGTCCTTATCGAGACAATAAAAAAGCCCGGCCTTTGCTTTATAGTACTCATCCATAGTGTTGTGAAAATCCAGGTGGTCACGGGTAAAGTTGGTAAACGCAGCCGTCCGGAATGAGCACCCCTCCACTCTCTTTAGTGCAAGTGCATGTGAAGAAACCTCTATGACCGCATATTCCAACTGATTGTTCACCATATCACTTAAATACCTCTGGAGGTCCATTGACTCCGGTGTAGTATTAAACGCATTGATTATCCCGTCACCCGTAATGTAACGGATCGTTCCCAGGAGACCGGAGGTTTTCCCCCCCGCCTCAATAATACTTTTTGTGATATAACTCGAAGTTGTCTTCCCGTTCGTCCCTGTAATACCTATAAGAGACAAACGTTTTGAGGGATGGCCGTAAAAAGACGCAGAGATAAGGGCCAGGGCTTCCCTTGAATCAGGGACCTGAATAAATAATGTCTCGTTCTCGACGGCAAGTTGCCTTGCTCTTTTTAATTCTACTGCATGTTCTGCTACCACTGCAGCAGCCCCCCTGCTTATTGCATCCTCTATATAATCATGGCCGTCAACGGACAATCCCCTGACAGCCACAAAAAGAAAATCCTTTTTTACAAGTCTCGAATCATAGGCGATTCCCTTTATCTCCTTATTTTGCGGTCCGCTTCTGGATATTATCCTCAGACCTTCTGTAAGTTTTGAGTCTGTCATTTATCATGTTATAAAAAATCTGTTTACAAAAACAGATTATCGCTTCCGACTGCGTCCGGACTGAACGCCTCTCTCACCGCTATTTTACCGCACTGATAAGCACAACCCTGTTTTCATCTTTCTCCATCGGAACGTCAAGATATGCGAATGTATGTTCGATAATGTTCTTAAACACAGGGGCCGCGACAACACCTCCGTATGAACCGCCTTTCGGCTCAAAAACTACCACTATCAGGGCGATCCTCGGATTGTCCGCCGGTACAAAGCCTACAAAAGAACTTGCGAACTTGTCCCTTGA
Organism: Nitrospirota bacterium; assembly: GCA_040756635.1. Lineage (GTDB taxonomy): Bacteria > Nitrospirota > Thermodesulfovibrionia > UBA6902 > UBA6902 > UBA6902. The sequence goes on along the minus strand of JBFLYJ010000016.1, from coordinate 8,216 downwards.
GTACCGGCCGATCTTCGGATCAAATATCTGTGCCGTGCCTGTTTTCCCTGCCACCAGATTCCCGCGGATACTCGCCTTCTCCGCTGTGCCTCCTTCTTCAACTACCATCTTCAGTATGTTTTTCATTTTGTCGGAAGTGGCCTTTGAGATAACGCGTTCCCCTTCTGAAGGAACGGCCTTTTTAATGACCCTTCCGGCAGGAGAGATGATATCGGACACTATATGCGGCTTCACTAATAAGCCTCCGTTCGCTATTACGGAATACGCCCTCAGCATCTGCAGGGGAGTCATCCCGATTTCCTGACCGATTGATATGGCGGCAAGGGAAGTACCGGACCAGTTTTTGACGTTCCGCGCGATACCCTTCACTTCACCCGGAAAATCAATGCCGGTCTTTTCGCCGAAGCCGAACTTTTTAATGTAGTTATAATATTTAGCCGCGCCGAGTCTCTGTCCTATCTTGACAGCACCGACGTTCGACGATTTCTGGATGACCTCACTAAAACTGAGTACGCCATGCCTGTGGACGTCGTGGATCGTCTTTCCACCGACCGTAATCGTTCCCTTGGATACATCAAACAGGTCCCTCAGACTGACCGCTTTTTCTTCCAGAGCTGCGCAGGCAAGGATCGATTTCATTGTGGAACCCGGTTCATAGAGGTCTGTAATTGCCCTGTTCCTCTTTTCCTCAGCCCCTGCCGCTGCCGGGTAATTCGGATCGTATGTCGGCCTGTTTGCAAGCGCAAGGATTTCTCCCGTCATGGGGTCCATCATTATGGCGGTAGCGGCCTTCGCCTTCCACTGCTCCATCGCGGCGGACAATTCTCTCTCCACTATGTACTGGATCCCCTCGTCAATGGTAAGTATAAGATTATTGCCGGGCATGGCTTCTTTAATGTCGCCGGCAAGGCTCCTGCCGTGCGCATCAACACCGACAGAGACGCTCTTAACCTCGCCTTTTAAATATTCATTGTAGACAAGCTCAAGTCCGGCAATGCCGTGATCATCGATATTTGAGAAGCCCAGGATGTGCGAGGCTATGCTGCCTTTCGGATAACAGCGCTTCGGCTCTTTGACAAGTCCGATCTCTCCTTCATTAAACCGGTCCTTCAACCCCTCCAGTTTCCGGCTCGTCTCCAGGTCCATTCTCCTTGCGAGCCACGCGAAAGACTTTTTCCTTCTCTTTGTCAATAAACTATCAATCTCTCCGGTTGATACCTTTATTATTGGCGACACCTCTGATGAAAGTGCGTGCGTATCACCTACCTGTGAAGGTACCGCAAACAGAGAGTCTGTTTCGATATTTATGGCGAGCTCCTTCATACCTCGGTCCCATATCACACCACGCTGGGGGGTGAGAATTTTTTCTTTCATATATTGCTGAGCTGCCCGCTGGGATAATTTGTCGTGATCGAGAATCATCAGGTTGATCAGACGAAGGAATATCGCGACAAAGCAGAAAAGTGTGACGGTCACTATGACCAGCGCTCTCTTTCTGCTATTCTTAAGTGGTATTCTTAATGGGTCCTCGTCCCAAAGTTTTCTGGTTTCCGCGATCTCGTTTTTTTTCATTCTGCGCATTTTATTATTTAATGATGCCGGATGTTCTCTCCGTCGTTATTCCTCATCCCACAATATAATTATTTGCATAATCATTAAATCTCACTGCCGACTTCTTATTTAAAAATCTCCTTGGACCTTACTTCATTGACGCAGTGCGGGGACCTGCCGCTGACGTCCTGGTGACAAAGATTATATTGTCCCTTTCCGGATTGGTCATGCCGAGCCGGGTCAGAGCGACTTTCTCCACATTCCCCATCGAGAAGAAACTGGCCCTTTGCACAATAGCCATTTCTCTCTCACTCACCAGGTCGGCCCTGAGTCTATCGAGCTTCCCAAGCTCGTATTCGAGATTGACAACAGCGGCCTTCAGCCATACGATGCTGAGCAGGCTGAATACTATATAAATAAAGAAGGCCGTCTTAATGATCGTCCCGCTCTTTTTGGGACTCCTGGTTCTTCTTGCAGTCATATTCTTTCCCCCACTCTAAGTTTTGCACTCCTTGATGAAGGATTGCTCTGGCGTTCCGATCGTTCCGGGGCCAGCGGTTTCTTTGTAATGATGTTGAATATACCTTCCCTCGCGAGTTTCTTGAACGCATTCTTTACTATTCTGTCCTCGAGAGAATGATAGGACAAAACACAGAGCCTGCCTCCGGTATCAAGCAGATCCGCACCTGCATCAATAGCTGCCGGTAACTCCTCCAGCTCCCTGTTCACTTCTATCCTCAGGGCCTGAAAGGTCCTGGTCGCTGGATGGATCCTGCCCCGTCTCCCGACCGATTTTTCAATAATTCCGGCAAGCTCTTGACAGGTCCTGACCGGGCACTTGCGGCGGGCATATGCTATTGCCTTTGCTATCCTCCTGCTGAATCTTTCTTCGCCGTACTTCCATATAAGATCGGCAAGGTCTTTTTCAGAATACTTATTTACAACTGTTTCAGCCGTCAAATCCTGTCTCTTGTCCATTCTCATGTCCAGCGGTTCATCCTTCAGAAAGCTGAACCCGCGGCCTTCTGACTTCAGGTGCAGCGTGGAAACTCCAATATCAAGGAGAATCCCGTTCACCTTGCCGTATCCCAGCGCCTTTACAACGGCCGCCATGTTTGAAAAACTGTCCTGGACAAGATGAACTTTTTTATAATCTCTTAAGCGCCGACCGGCAATTTCAATCGCCTTGTCATCTCTGTCAATGCCGATCAGGGTGCATCCCCCGGCGCGCTGCATAATGCCTTCAGCATGCCCGCCCAGTCCGATAGTTGCATCAACGTATACGCCGGATTCCTTTACCTTCAACGCCTCCAGTACCTCCTCCCGCATTACCGGGACATGAATAATTTCCATCTATTCAGCAGATATATGCATATCTGAAAAATATCAATTCTGTTAAGTTACCGTTTACCTTCTTCATGATAAAATCAGACTACATGCCAAGCCTTGTATATTCCTCCATGAAAGACTGCTTGTCTATTCTTGACGGGTCCGCTACCCCCTCGAATTCATTCCTGTTCCATATCTCAATCCTGTTTCCTAGTCCCAATAAAACCACTTCGCTGTTTAATCCCGCGTCCACCCTCAATGCTGATGACACAAGCACCCTGCCCTGTTTGTCAATTTCGCACTCAATAGCGGAACCGATCACCCTGCGCATGTAATATTTGACCGCGTCATTTGTCTGGGGCTTTTGCTTGGCATTCTCTATCAGCCTCTGCCATTCATCAACGTCATATGCACATAAGCACCTGTCGAATACATCATTTGTTATAATTAACTTGGAGGAATGATTTGCGGAAAGGATCTCTCGAAAAGGCGCAGGGACAATTAGTCTGCCTTTCTGATCCAGTGAGTTATAATGTTTTCCAGAAAAACCCGACATCTCTCCTCCACTTTATGACACTTTTTCCCACCAATACAAATGAGTATATTTATGTTATTAATACTTGTCAAGAGTAAAATTAATATTTTTTTACACTTCCCATATATTGTGGTGTAATGTTTCTATTCATACCATTTATGGGGCATAAAACTGTGGAGGCTTTGATTAATAAAATCGAATTCTAAAAAACTTCCCTTATTTTCTCCCTCCTAAAGCAGATCCCGGACAGCTGTAATCCTCCTGCAGCAACCACGAAATCTATCATGCAACTTTATCGTTAGCTGGAGTTAATCCCAATAATTCATAATGCAAGGCAGGTATGTTGCGGGAACTTAGTTATCGATAAATTAGAGACAAATATTAAAACACGGTGTCCAGTTTTTATCTTTAAAAGCAAAGAGGAAATTTAAAAATCTTTTCGAATCATGCCGGTTCTTGGAATATGCCTGCCTTGACAGAAAAAGTTTTATGAATAATGATTCAAACCTTGTTTTGTAACAAGGCAAAAATGAATCTGATTTAACAAGATCACATAATGCCGGCCTTGCGTCTCATCATACCGATCATGTATCCTGATAGAGATGATGGACCCCGTTGAGAGATTCCTTAACTACCTGACCGTTGAAAAAGGACTTTCGGCCAATACGATAGAAGCATACAGAAGGGACATTCAAAAGTTCAGTCAATTTCTCCAGGGGAACGGGGCCGACATAAGCGGTTTTAGCAGAAGTGATCTTCTTTCGTTTCTGAACTATCTTCGTGATTCCGGAAATCAGGCCAATACCGTGGCGAGAAACCTGGCCTCCCTTCGCGGGTTCTGCAAATTTATGCTGATGGAAGGCATATTCAAAGAAGACCCCGTAGAAAATCTTCTGACCCCCAAGGGCTGGAAACGCATACCAAGGATAATCGGAACAGATGAGATATCATCATTACTAAAAATGCCCGAAGGCAATAAACTCTCACTCAGGGACAGGGCAATTCTTGAAATCATGTACTCCTCCGGATTACGGGCCAGTGAGGTTGTCAATTTAAAAGTCGGCGATATCAATTTTGAAGCCGGATTTCTTACCATAATCGGGAAGGGGTCAAAACAGCGGGTGGTCCCGGTAAATGAACAGGCCCTCCTGACCATTAGAAAGTACATGGATGAATCGAGGCCGGTATTTCTTAAGAAGAGAGCGAGCAATTACCTCTTTCTCGCCAAAGGAGGCAAACCAATGACGAGACAACGATTATGGCAGCTGATAAAGAAATATTCTTCTGCATTGTCTGTCAAGATATCCCCTCATACGATCCGGCACTGTTTTGCGAGCCACCTTCTGGACGGCGGCGCGGATCTGAGAGCGCTTCAGAAAATGCTCGGGCATACGGACATTTCGACGACCCAGATTTATACGAAGGTCACTCCCGACAGGTTACGTAAGATACACAGAAAACACCATCCGAGAAGCTGATGCCCCCGTTTTGAGGCAGGACTCAAGTCACAAATCGCATAAGTTGCACTCCGCATTATTTTATACTGTTATTAACTTCTTCCAAATAAAGCTTGTCAACGATGTCTATCAAGGCTATAATGTCAGCATTAAATTATTAAAAACGATATCGTTTTGTACATTCAGCGTAAACCGCATTATTCTTTGCGCTTGATTATATTATTTTTTGATTAATATGGAGGGCGGTGTATGATACAAAAAGTCAGTAAAGACGATCTCTATCATTGCTGTAAACCGGACGAACTACCCTTTAAAACTACTGATGACATTCCTATACTGACCGAAACAATCGGGCAGAAAAGGGCCTTGAGCGCCTTGCAGTTCGGGCTTGATATCGACAGCCACGGATTCAATATTTATATCCTGGGCGAAAGCGGCACAGGGAAGCTTACCACCATAAAAGCAATTCTGGAAGAAAAGTCGAAAAATGAGACTGTGCCGAGCGACTGGTGCTATGTTTACAATTTCAAGAACATTGACGTTCCCCGTGCCATCAGCATGACACCCGGAACAGGAATCGCGTTTCAGAAAGAAATGGAAGAATTGATAACCGTACTCCGTCAGGAAATTCCAAAGACATTCGAATCCAAGGAGTATGAAAAACAGCGCACCAAAATTCTGGAGGACTTCCAGCAGAAACAGAAGGAGCATTTCACCGATCTCGAGAAAGACGCGAAGGACAAGGATTTTACCCTGAGAAAGACCGTGAGCGGCCTCATCCTGGTCCCTGTTAAAACAACAGGGGAAACTCTAAGCGAGGAAGAATACGAAAATCTTGAGCCCAGGGTCAAAAAGAAGATAGAAACCATAGGGAAAGAACTCCAGGAAAAACTCGATGACGTAATAAGAATCGTGAGGGAAGAAGAGAAGAAGATAAAAGACATGATGAAGGAACTCGAGCGTCAGGCTACTATGTCGTCAATAGGTCACAGGATAGAAGAATTAAAAAAGGCCTACGGCGACAATCCTGAAATCACCGATTACCTCGAGCTGGTCAAGGAAGACATACTTGAGCACCTTGACGATTTCAAACAGCAGGAAGAACAGGCAGCCCCGTCGCTTCCTTTTATGAAACCTGCAAAATCAGAACCATCTTTCGTCAGATATTCCGTCAACGTATTCGTTAATAACCACGATCTCAAAGGCGCTCCGGTGGTCATCGAGAGTAATCCGACGTATTACAATCTCTTTGGAAGGGTTGAACACAAGCTGCAGTACGGTGTTGCCATGACGGATTTCACCATGATAAAGACCGGCTCGCTTCAGCAGGCAAACGGCGGATATCTCGTCATTGACGCACTTGAACTGCTGAAAAATATTTTCTCCTATGACGCCCTGAAAAGGACCATAAAAGACAAAGAGATAAAAATAGAAGATGTATGGGAACAGTACCGGTTGCTGTCCACGGCGACTCTGAAGCCGCAGGCGATTCCGTTTAATGTAAAAATCATTCTGGTCGGAAATCCACGGCTTTATTATCTGCTTTATAATCTCGATGAAGAATACAGGGAACTGTTCAAGGTCAAAGCGGATTATGAAAACCGTATGGACAGGACACCCGATTACATGCTCAAGTACGCCGGTTTCATAAAAACAAAATGCAAAGAACGCGGACTGATGCCTTTTAATCGTGACGCTGTCGCAAAGGTTATTGAGTACGGTTCAAGACTCGCCGAACATCAGCGCAAGCTGTCCGCAAAATTCAACGATATTGCGGACCTTCTGAGGGAAGCCGACCACTGGGCGAAATTCAATAAACACAGCACCGTGACGGCCGGGGACGTAGATAAAGCACTTGAAGAGAAGACATATCGATGCAACAAGGTGGAAAAGAAAATACTCGAAGCCACAGAAGAAGGGACCATCCTCATCGACACAGAGGGGGCCGTTGTGGGACAGATAAACGGGCTTTCTGTCCTTGACCTCGGAGATTACCGGTTCGGAATGCCTTCCCGCATCACGGCAAGAACATATGCCGGGAGGGCGGGTATCGTCAATATCGAAAGAGAAACAAAGATGAGCGGGAAGATCCATGAAAAGGCGATCCTGATTCTCATCGGCTACCTCGGCGGGAAATATGCCATGAAGCAGTCCCTTAGCCTTACTGCGTATCTGACCTTCGAGCAATTATACGGAGGGGTGGAAGGGGACAGCGCCACATGCGCTGAAGTCTACGCATTGTTAAGCAGCATATCGGGCGTCCCGATTAAACAGTCTTTCGCAATTACCGGATCGATGAACCAGCACGGTGATGTCCAGCCTATAGGCGGAGTGAACGAAAAGATTGAGGGTTTTTATGAAGTGTGCAAACTGTCCGGGCTGAAAGGAGGACACGGGGTAATCATTCCCAGGCGAAATCTCATGAACCTCATGTTAAAGACCGAAGTAATCGACGCTGTGGTAAACGGCAAATTCACGATTTACTGCATTGATAAAATCGAAGACGGCATAGAAATTCTCACCGGCTTGAAACCCGGGGAGATGAAACCCGACGGAACGTATCCGAAAGACACTTTTAATTTTCTGGTAGCAAAGAAACTGAAGGAACTGTCAGACGCCCTGAAAGGTGAAAAAGAACCGGAAAACAATAACAACGGCAAGAAGAAAAAAAATAACCCTAAGAGCATAAAAAAGAAAAAAACCGGCAAGTAATTGCCGCACCGGATGCTGTTCCGCTGTTTTAAGACACATTCGCCCGATCATTTATTCATACCTTTGCGGGCGCGGACCCGCCCTGCCCTGCTTTTTACCGGGCCCGCATGGTTTAAGACAACATTTAAAACCGTATGGCTTCTAACCGGCGCAATTACTAAAAACAGTTATAATAATCTCAGTTTTAATAACCGGGACATAACCGGACAAATGTCCCGCGCTGGAATTTTATGGACAAAGAAAAATTGAAAATCCTGATACGGGGCGTAAACTGGATCGGGGATGCAGTTATCACAATCCCTGCGGTCAGGTCTATCCGCCGCGCATTCCCAGACGCCCATATAAGCCTGCTTGTAAAACCATGGGTCTCTGAAATATTCCGGGAGAGCCCGGACATCGATGAAATAATCCTGTACGACGACAGTTTCAAAGGGTGGAGAGGCAAATTCAAACTTGCGAAAAAGCTGCGGGAGCAAGGTTTCGACAAGGCCTTTCTTTTGCAGAACGCCTTTGACGCGGCTCTGATCACCTGGCTCGCCGGAATTCCGGAGAGGACGGGATACAGCAGAGACGGACGCGGTCTGCTTTTGACAAAGGCAGTTCCGGTCGAAAAGGCTGTCCTGCAACAGCAC
>JBFLYJ010000159.1:0-7140 GCA_040756635.1 Nitrospirota bacterium | reverse complement strand
CGGGTGGAAAGAGGCGCGGGTCGAAATTGGCAAAATGCTTTACGTCATACTGTTTGACCTTTTCATAGTAAGCGCCGATGGTCATATGATTACTATCGGATATGTAATAATCCGCCTGGAGTTCCCCCCCGATGCTCCTGTTTTTGAGAAAAGGCCGCCCGATCATCCCGTCCGGGAATGCCCCGGCAAAACCGTCGGGCATAATCTTGACATCTGGCTCTTGCGAGAACTCATTGAAGAACAACTTGATATTTGAAGACAAGTCTGCCGTGATCTTTGAATTATATGCCAGTTCGAGCCAGTAATTGTCATGCTTCTGATAGCTGTCATCAACAAGGGCGTACCCCATGCCGATGTATTGTTCATGTTTTACTTTCTGATACTGACCTCTGAATATAAGATCACCGTATGACGCCTTTAAAAAAAGGTCCATGGTCTCTTTCCCAAGATTGGTTTCACTTGGAGTTGTTGTGAAAGGTGTGCCTGACAGGACGTCTTTTTCTATCTTAAGCTTTGCCCCATTGGTGTAATAATAATCAAGGCTGCCCGTGATTTTCAATTTCTGCCCGTCGTGTCCGTACAGCAGGTTGTAATGTTGGGTATCAAAACTTCCTCCGCCTGCGGTAGCCTGAAAGCCTCTAATATCTTCCGCCTCTTTTGTAACGATATTAATAACCGCGACAAAGGCGTTGGCCCCGTAAAGTACGGAACCGGGGCCTCTTATGATCTCAATTTTTTTTATATACTCAAGTGGGACATTATTTGCTATGTTGTAAAGCGCGCTTCCGTTCCACTGCAGGTTGAGGCGGTGACCGTCAAGCATAAAAAGGACTTTCTCGGAAAGCTGTGTTCTTACACCCCTGACCTCAAGCATGAGAAGACTGAATTCGAGTTTAGACACGCCGAATCCCGGTACCATTTTCAGCACATCAAGGATATCTCTTGCTCCCATGTCCCGTATCTCTTTCGCTGTGATGACCGTTGCAATCGCAGGGGCCTTTCTGACGGGAGTTGAACTCCTTGTGGCAATTACAAGCTCTTCTTCCTCGAAGAAGAGGAGCAGCTCCTCGGCTGTCTCCGATTCAGTTCTCTCACCGGCTGACAGAAAGGAGAAAGGCATTGAGCAGATAAACAATATAATAAAAAAAGCTGAGAAAGCTTTGACAGACATTTCCCCTCCTTTTTGTTCAAGCGATTTAGAGCCCCTTACCGCTGTCGGTGCCACGGAAGATCATGGCAATACAGGGGGTGTTTTCTTCGTATTCCTTGACTGGAGCAAAGCTGCTGGAGATGGATATTCCTTTTATATACATGGCAATAAGGATATTTCCGAGCTTCTGTCATTTTCCCTGCCCCGATGCTAAAAGCCCCGCTTTCTGTAAAGAATTTGGGCGAAAACTTTATGGGTCAGGCAAGGAGCTACGCCTTTTTTTCGGATTTAATTTCCTTGAACCTGATTCGGAATTCAGTCCCCGCAGTCCTGTTAAGTTCTATTGTACCACGAAGTTGATTCTCAGCCAATATGGTAACCAGCCTTAAGCCCAATGATTCTGTATTCCTGAAATCAATATCATCCGGAATGCCGATCCCGTTGTCGCTGACTATTAATTCAAATTCATCTTCATTGATTTTGGTAAGAAATATAAGGACTTCGCCTCTTCTGCCTTTGGGAAAGGCATATTTAAGGGAGTTGGAAACCAGTTCATTGATGATCAAACCGCACGGTATGGCAGTATCAATTCCAAGCATAATATTTTCACTGTCTATCTTAATCGTAACTCTGCCACTATCGGCTCCGTAAGACCTGATTAACTCCTCTGTTAAATCAACGGAGTAATCGTTGAAATTAATGTGCGCCAAATCCTTGGACTGATATAGCTTCTCATGAATCAGGGACATGGCCTTTATCCTGTTCTGACTGTCGTTTAATATTGTTATATAGTTTTTATCTTTCACCGCGCCGGCCTGAAGCCTCAGCATGCTGGAAATGACCTGCATATTGTTCTTGACCCTGTGATGAATTTCCTGCAGCAGCAGTTCCTTCTCTTCGAGTGAAGCCAGAATTCTTGCTTCGGCAAGTTTGCGCTGAGTTATGTCCCTCACTACGCCTACGGCATGCCATTTGTCTTTCATCTGCAAGGCTGACAAAGACAGCTCAACAGGGAATTCAGCGCCGTCTTTTCTCCTCGCGGCCATGTCAATGGTCTTCCCGACAACGGGACCCTTGCCCGTCTCACTGAAGTAACGAAGACCTTTCTCGTAATCTGCTTTGTAGCGGTCAGGCACAATGATGCTGTGGAGGTATTTGCCGAGCACTTCTTCGGCCGTATACCCGAATATATTTTCTGCAGCAGGGTTCCAGAACGAGACATGGCCGTTTTCATCCATCATGATAATTGCGTCGTTGGCAGTCGTTGTAATCGCGCGGTTCTTCTCTTCGCTCTGCGTGAGAAGATTGTATGACATGGCGAGCTTCTCTTTCATGGTGTTGAAGGAATCGACAAGGCGTCCAATCTCATCCTCTCCTGCCTCCAGGTTCAGAGTGCCAAACTTGCCCTGTGCCAGGGCATGTGCTTGCTGTTTAAGCGCCTTAACCGGCTGCACCACTTTCCGCTCCAGCACGATCCCGATACTCAGTACAGTGACGGCGATCACGGCCAGCATGACCGCAACGGCGTGATGAAATTCTTTTTTCCATGCGGTAAGATGCGGAGTATGGTCTATTTCCACCGTGAGCGTGCCGAGGTTCATGTTCAGATAGATGATCTGCTTTATCAGAATATGCACGTTTTGCGCGTTTGCTGCGGATTCCGGCGAGGGGGTATTCTCAAGGGGATAAAGTGTTCTGCCTGCAGAGTCTGCAAGGCGGATACTGATCCAGTCGCTGTTTTTTTTCAGAAGCGCATCGAAATTCTCATAAATAGTATCCAGCTCTCGACCGAGGAGTAGGGGGATCAACCCTTCCACTACGCTGTCGAGATGCCGTTCTGTAGCCCCCTTATATTGACGCTCTATATTCGAAAGAGATTGCGGCATCCAACCCCAGTAGAGATAGCCGATGAGAAGCGCCATCAGAATAAGGAGAGGCAGAAATACTTTGGTGCGAAGGCTGAGAGGCAATTAATCCCCCGAAACAGGCTGCCAGTATTTTTCAATACCCCATGAGGACATGACAGCGTAGTCTTCGTATTTGACCGCAATAAACCGCGTGACAGGAACATTCTTAAGCATCGCCGCGCTTTCCGGAGAATCGTTCATGGCAAGAAAAGCCTTGAGCACCTTTTCCTGTATGTCCCCGGGCACCCTTGGATGGGCAGCGACAGGATGGGAGGGGAATGAACGTGTTGTGTAGATAATGCGGAGGGCGCTGCGCACCTCCTCGCTTTGCTCCTGCAGCGTCTTTTCAACGCCGCCGCCTGCTTCAGCAAGGCCTTTCGCGACATGCAGGTATACTGAGCTGTGTGTCTTTACATAGAGCGGCTCAACAGCAGCATGGAAGAGCTGTCCGAGGTCGGACTTGGGAAGGAGCGTGGCCCCTATGGCATTCGGCGACGGGAAAGCGACTACTTTACCGTTCAGTTCCGCCGGGGACTGTATAGCGCTCTCCTTGCGTACAACGATAATACCCCGCAATGGCACCTTGTCAGCCACAAGCGGGATGTATCCCTGCTTATCGTGGACCTGAACAATATGATAGGGGTTAAAGTAGACAAAGTCGAAATCGCCGCGCTCTATGGCCTTTTCAAACGCTTCTATCGTCAGCGTAGACCTGAGATCGAATCTGATCCCCGTTCTTTTTTCAAGGTCTTTTATTATCGGCTCCCATATAGCGTAGAGCTTCCGCTGCTCGAACTGCGGCACGACACCGATGGTATATACCTTATCTCCCGCATACGCCGAACGTTGTTTCACCCCGGGGATACTCAGGATAGCTGCCGCCGGGAAAATCAGGATAAACACCACGAACAATATAAGATTTCGTTTCATTGCCGAGCACCTCCCCAATGGTAAGAAATTGCTTTTTAAACCTGTTTTCAGTTTAACAGAAAAAAGGCACGTCGGCAATATTAGAAAACGATTTCACCTCTTAAGATGCAGCGGAACGCTTGTGGATACAACGCCTTTTTTAAAGAGCATCATACCTTTAAGAAGCAGAGCTGTCTGGTTATGAAGGAGGTGATGCCACCACTTCTGGGGCACGAACTCCGGCAGAACGACCGTAATAATTCCGTCTTCATAGCGTTCGCGGATCCCGTCTATATAATCCATGACAGGCTCAATTACTGAACGGTAAGGAGAGTGCAGGATGACGAGAGGAACGCCCATGCCGTAAATCTTCCATTTCGCCTGCATCTTCTCCATCTCAGCAGTATCAAGGCACACATAGACCGCAGCTACATCTTCTGAAAGCGCCTTTGCATATTTGATCGCATTCAATACCGCTGTCTGCAATCCTGATACAGGGATGATTACCGAATGGTGAGTATATTCCTTCCCGGCCTCAATTTTTTCAAGAGAAAGCTGGTCGGCAACAGAAAGATAATGCTGATGCACCTTTTGAGTCAGATAAACCAGAACCGGTATGGCGATAAGCACCATCCACGCGCCGTGAGTAAACTTCTCAACCGCTATTATCACAAGAACTACGCCGGTAACAAGGCCGCCTAAGCCGTTAATAAAAGCGCTTTTGAACCAACCCTTTCCCCTGTCTTTCATCCAGTGCCTCACCATGCCTGCCTGTGATAAAGTGAAGGCGGTGAAAACGCCCACGGCATACAGTGGAATAAGCAAGTGAGTGTCGCCTCTGAAGAGCACGAGCAGCAGAGCCGAGAGAAAACCGAGGATGAGAATTCCGTTTGAGAAGACTAATTTGTCACCCCTGCTGCTCAACTGCCTCGGCAGATAGCGGTCATTAGCCATAATGGAAGAGAGTCTTGGGAAATCCGCGTACGAAGTGTTAGCGGCAAGTATGAGTATAAGGGCCGTTGCGAACTGTATCGTGTAATAAATTATTCCTTTGGAAAAGACCGTCCTCGCAAGCTGGGACAGGACCGTCTCATCTGTATTGGGCAGGATACTGTAATAGTTCGCATAATAAGCTATGCCGATTGTGAGGATACCGAGGATAACAGCCATCCATATAAGAGTGATCCCTGCGTTCTTCGCCTCCGGCTCCTTAAAGGCGCGTACCCCGTTTGAGACAGCCTCAATCCCCGTGAGCGTGGCGCACCCTGAGGCAAATGCCTTCAATATTATGAAGATGGGGAATATGTTTGAAGTCGTCTCCTGCAGATCCTTATACGGTATATGCGGGATGGAAGATGATTTAAAGAAGCTCGCCCCGATGAGGAGAAACAGGCTGCCGACAAAAAGATATACCGGAAACGAAAATACCTTGCCCGATTCTCTTACCCCTCTCAGATTCATCATTGTGATAAAAAGTATGGCTGATAGACAAAGCATAACTGTATGATCGCGCATTCCCGGGAAGGCCGATGTAATAGCCGCAATTCCAGCGGAAACACTGACCGTGACCGTAAGCACGTAATCAATAAGAAGCGCCGCTCCCGCAACAAGGCCGGGATAAGCTCCGAGATTATCTTTTGCGACGATATATGCCCCGCCTCCTGAAGAATATGCGTGGATGGTCTGGTAATAAGATGTGGCTACAATAGCAACGAGAATCACGATTGCGATAGCTATGGGCATCAGGTAGTTCATGAACGCGGCTCCGCCGACAACGAGGGCGAAGAGAATTTCTTCAGTTCCGTAAGCTACGGACGAAAGCGGATCTGATGAAAAGACTGCCAGTCCCATTTTTTTTGATAGACGCTCATGCTTTTCCTTGATGGTTTCGATCGGACTGCCGATGAGAAAACTTTTAATAGACATATTGCTCTTCCTTTTTAGAGGGCAAGCGGAGGGAAATAAAAAAACCGCCGGGCAGCGGTTTGATTTTTCTCGCTATTGCCCTTCCAATGCCTGCGAGGTTAGCTGACGGGCTCGGGACTGGAAGTTCCCTATTCCCGGATGTCCGGGAAATACGCCCCAAAATTTGGGTCCCCCGCGTCCTCTCTTTGAGAGGACTTCGGCTGCTATGTGATTATAATTTACTCCTCAAGAAGCAGTTTGTCAAGATGCCCTTCTGCGCAGCCACCATTTCCTCAATTCTTCCGCGAATAGCAGGGCGATACTGAATAAAATGAGGATCAGCCATACCTCTATGCCGAGGGGCGCTGTGCTGAATATCCTGTTTCCGAGAGGGTGATAAATAATAAAAGCCGAAAGTATTACCTCCGCGACTATGCCGATTATTATGAGCCTGTTTGAGAAGAAGCCGAGTTTAAAGATTGAACTTTTTGATGAACGGCACGCAAACGCATTGGCTATCTGCATGATTACTATCCCCAAAAATGTCGCGGTTGTTGCCTGCAGCACAAGTGGGCTGTTCATCGGCAAAATATCTCCCCAATGCCAGCCCCCTTTATCGAGGACATAAAAATAACCAAACAGAACGCCGATAGTGCTTAAAATGCCCAGAAATATATATCCCCTGAAAAGGACTGTTTTGTCCACAAGCCTTTCATCCCTTCGCCGTGGCGGAGATTTCATCACATCTCCTTCCGGCTTTTCAACGCCCAGCGCAAGGGCGGGGATGGTCTCTGTCCCGAGGTCAATCGCAAGTATCTGCATTACTGTGATGGGGAGAGGGATTTTAAAGAGCGCGAACAGAACATATGGGATTGCTTCGGGAGTAAGATGAGCAATGATATATATTATGAATTTCCTGATATTCTCATATACCGCGCGGCCTTCCTCAATCGCGTTGACTATAGTCGCAAAGTTGTCGTCAAGCAGGATCATGTCAGCCGCCTCTTTTGCAACATCAGTGCCAGACAATCCCATTGCTATGCCTATGTCCGCCATCTTCAGCGCGGGCGCGTCATTTACTCCGTCCCCTGTGACAGCCACGCGCTCACCTTCGCCCTTGAGAATTGAGACCACCCTCATCTTGTGCTTCGGAGACATGCGCGAGAAGACGACCTCTTTTTTGCTCAATACATCACGAAGTTCTTTGTCCGTCATTTTTAAAAAATCACGCCCCTCAACGATCACGGGAGTTTCCTTGACAAGCCCGAT
>JBFLYJ010000158.1:0-7159 GCA_040756635.1 Nitrospirota bacterium | reverse complement strand
TCCATCCTTTTGTGCAGAAGCATCTAACAATCTTTTGTTTATTTCCTCATATTCGGCACATCGGGAGGCATTGCTAGAACATCCCAATATCACTATAAACATCACCATTATTAAAACTTGAATTACAAATGCTACTTCCAAACGCATGCGATGATTCATTAATCCCTCCTTAGAAAAATCTTGAGCATAACGAATTTGCATTTGTCATGCCTGTCAATACTTATGCAGATTATATATTTCTTTATTTCCTTATAACGATATCTATACTATGCAGGGATAATAAGAACCTCAGCCGGTCCCTGGATAAAAAATTATAAACTTCCCTGTTGCGTTTGTCACTAGAAATATTCAAGTGGAGGGAAGGATGAAGAAGACGAAGGGGTATCTGAGGAGTCGGCAGAGGAAGCATTGGGTATCAGCGTAGGTAATCGTGGGGATCGACCCGGCAAAGGAGAAGCATCAAGCGGTTGTGCTTGATGGGGAGGGGATAAAGAAAGGGAACCTGTTTTCTTTTTGAAAATGCTAAAAGTAAAAAAGTGACCCCGTGCTGCGTTATCTGACCCCGTTCTGCGTTATCTGCTGTCCTTATTTTGAGTCCACCATTCTTGCCATTTTATTGGGTCTCTTCCGAAATATTGCTTTGTAATTTTACGCAGTGCCTCTACTGCCGCCTTTTGAAGTAATGAGTCCTCATCCTTTAGGGCGGCAATTAACGGTTCAACTGCACGGGCATCCTTTAACCTGCCCAGTAACTCTGCTGCTTTTTTCCTGCCCAGTAACTCTGCTACTCTAGATCGATACAATAAGTTCTTATCCATCAGAACCGCGATTAGAGGTTCAACCGCAGATACGCCTATCTTCTCTATTGCATCTGCTGCATACTCTGAAACCTCGTGCTTATCATTTATCAAGACTGCGATCAGGGGTTCAATAGCACGGGTATCTTTTATCTCCCCTAACGCCCATACTGCCTTTTTACGTTCTTCTATAGCAAAATCACTATCCCAAGCCGTCAGAGCAATAATCAGAGGCTCAACGCTCCGACTGTCCTTTATTTTACCCAGTGCCACTGCGGCTTCTTTACGAACAATATCCCGCAGAGATGTAATCAGAGGCTCTACAGCTCGACTGTCCTTTGTTTCCCCCAGTGCCACTGCTGCCAGTCGCCGAATATCCTCATCTTCATCTTTCAGAGCCGTAATTAGTGTATTGATACCATATACCTCGTTTATTATCTCTAACATTTTGGAAATAAAGGAACCTGATGCCGTAAATGATACATTAAAGGGATCTGAGGATTTGTAATAAGTTACATTAATAATACCGAATGGTTCCACCTTGCCATTAAAATGTTTCTTGTAAATCGGAACCCCAGGGATTTCCAATGAAATCGTGCCATAGAGAGAAGCTCCAGTCTTGCGATATTCGCCATCTGTATAAGTAGCACCCATTGCTTCCCCTTCGGCTTGTATCCTTAAGGTAGCCGTATTGTAAATAGCCATCTTATCTACTATTTGAAGTGGGGTATACTTTCCCAGAAGTTTTCGGGTCATGCTCTCAAATGGGAGACTGAAAGTATCCTTTCCATAGGATTGCCCTACCATAATGTGTACTTTTTTTATAGAACGTATAGCAATAAGCTGCTCTTCCCTTTCTTGTTGTATTTTTTCCATAAACTTCTTTATAGGAGCAAGCATATCTTCGTCAGGCAAGGTATAACCATTTAAAACATAAACAAAGATACTCAAAAGGATTGAAAAACTCACCTTAAATATCCTAAATCTCATGTTTTTTCTATTCCTTCCACAATAATTTCACATATACTTACACGACTTTTTCACATATAAACAGATAACGAGCATGTAGAAAAAGCCCGTTTTTGAAATATTCCCCTTTTTTGAATTTAAAATCCATTTAGGCTCTGAACTATTTAAGCCGGACGTCCATTTTCATCGCAACTCCTCTGTTGCACTTTACTGCCCGCGACAACCGGACGCCTTATACGGGTGGGCTCAACGCTACACTCCCAACTTATTCAGTATCAGAAGTCTCTTGACTTCTGAGCTCCTCAAACTTGGCCGCCATTGTAGGGTTGTGCAGAGTTAATTTCTTGACCGTAACATCCTGCGCCTTGTCGTTTGCGAGACGAAGGTTCCGATCCGTGCTAATTAGGGCTTCTTTTGTCTTCTGAAGGTGATCTATTGATTTATCGATCTCATCGATTGCTGTTTGAAATTTCCTGGATGCAAGTTCATAGTTCTTCGCGAATGCTGTCTTGAATTTATCAAGGTCGTTTTCGAAGTTTGTGACGTCGATATTCTGTGCCTTAACGAGCGCAAGCTCTGTCTTGTATTCTAGCGATTTCATCGCTGCGTTCCGCAACAGCGTAATAATGGGAAGAAAAAATTGAGGTCGAACTACGTACATCTTCTGGTAGCGGTGAAACACATCAACAATTCCGGTGTTGTAGAGCTCACTGTCTGGCTCGAGTAGGGAAACCAGCACTGCGTACTCGCACCCTTTCTCGGTGCGATCCTTGTCGAGTTCCTTTAGGAAGTCCTCGTTCTTTTTCTTCGTTGCGGTGGTATCGTTTTCGTTCTTCATTTCAAACATGATCGAAACGATCTGTGTACCTGTCTCGTCCGAGTCGCGAAAGATGTAGTCACCCCTGCTACCAGTGCGCGCGTCGGTGTCCTTCTCGAAATAGGCCCTAGGAAACGCTGTTGCTCGAATACGGTTAAACTCAGTTTCACAGTGCTGTTCGAGAGTTTCGCCAACCATCTTGGTCGACAAACGTGCCTTCATATCTCGGAGGCGCTCAATAGCGTCATCGCGATCCTTGATCTGTGTCTCATACTTGTCCTTAAGCGACTTCTCGGAGAGTTGTTTTTCAAGTTCTACTTGCTTAAGGCCGTTCTTTAATTCATCACGCTCTTTCTCGACCACGCTGACTGCCTCAGTGATTGCGAGCTTCCGCTCAACTTCGTTGGCGTCGAGCTTTGCCTTTAGGTCTTGAATCTCTGCATCCTTTTTTGCAGTGGTCTCTTGGAGTTCCTTCGAGAGCTTTGCCTCAGCTAGCTTCGAAGCGGTTTCGTTATCTTGCTTTGCCTGCTCCAGTTTGCTGGCTAGCGCGTCGCGTTCTTTTTCCACAGCGCTTAAGGCCTCGGTGACAGCTAGTTTCTGTACGACCTCACCAGCGTCTATTTTCGCCTTCAATTCTTGAATTTCAGCGTCCTTCGCTGCGGCAGTCTTCTGCATTGCGCTGCTGATCTTTTCCTTGGCGAGTTCAACCGCATTAAGCTTATCCTTTTCGGCCAGTTCAAGCCTCTTATGCAACTGCTTCTCGAATTCGCTGTCGCGAACCTGCTTCAGAATATCAGCATAGCCAGCTTCGTCAATCTTGAATGCCTTCCCACAGTGTGGGCAGATGATTTCATGCATATCTAATTCTTCCCTTTGTGGTACTCGTTTAAGTCTCGGGCCTTGTTGAGAAATTAATCATGGTTAATAGTTATGGTGTCCGTATTATGAGTCCATGAAATGATACTGTCAATTATATTCTTAACATTTATGTGATATTCTTCAGGATCAATTTCTTCAAACTTAAAGTATGAGGCAGCAACTTTACCTTCCTTGTCAGCTTGTGTTTTAGAAACATCCATTACAGTTTCCAGTTCTGGATTAATCTGAATTATTTTCCCTAATCTATTATCAAGGGTTCGGCTAATAAAATTATTTTCATGGTACATTCTCAGTTGCTGTTTTTCCTTATCAGATTTATCTTCCTTATCCTCTGGGAAGTTTATAGGGTCGACATCATGTAAAACTATATATGGAATAGAGAACCTATTAAGCACTCTCATAAAAATGTGTAGGTTTGATTTTCCACCACACTCCACAACTGAAATATTGCTAGACGAAAAATCATACTTGCTGTCTGCAATAGCAAGCTTGGATGCCCAAAAAGGTATTATGAACTTCTCAGTGTCCCCTTCGACCAAAACAACTTTTTTGCTAAAGAAGAGTTCGCTTCGAGAGAGATCAAACAAGCTTAAATATCTAAAGACCTTTTTCAACCTCCTTTTTGCCTCAGCCTCTTCTGCTTCGAAAATGTCACCTCTATACTGATACGCTGTACAAGGTCTATTATCCTCTCTTCTAGCAATAGCAATATTCTTATAGTTAAACATGTTAATGAAGAAATTGGAGTGCGTACAGAATATGACTTGATCATGGGCTGATATATTTTCTAGCACGTTAAGCATTTTTCTTTGGCCATTGGGGTGCAAGCAAATCTCAGGCTCTTCGATGCCTAAAATGAAGTTCTTGTAGCTATCCCCACCATTATCAACAATAGCATTTAATGTCTTTGCATATGCTCTAATATATGAAAAAACCAAAGCTCGCTGTAAACCATGACCTTTTGATTCAATAGATGTTGATAGTGAATCATCAAGTCGTATTTTTGTATCCTTGAATAAATCAATTAATTCTGGTGTAACTATTTCGATTTCAACCTTGCTGTTCGGAATATTTTCACTGACCGTATCAGATAAATTCTTCTCCAGCTCCTTAATCTCTTGAAGTCTATCAGTATCACTACCGTCATCTTTTTTGTTCAAATACTTCTGAAGACCTTCAAGTTGTTTCTTAACCTCTTCAAACTTTGGGTTTTTACTAACTATGCGATTTGTAAGATCAGTAATTAACTTGCCAAAAATAGTTTGCTGCGTGGTCTTTGATTCGTCAATGGCATCTCTTATTGCAGGCACAAAGTAAAACCTCGGGAGTAAACTTGAAAAATTTTCCTTTAGACCACCGGGGTTTTTTAGCCAATCAGGGGCACCAAATTCTACATGCCCTTCATCGATATAGCGCAAAACACCATCTTTGTAGGATTGCTGAGTAACAGTTCCTTTATCAGATAGAAAATAATCTGGCAATCCTTTATATTTGACTATATTCTTTATTTCGCCTTTGAATTCATCAAACTTCGATAGATCAAAACAATTGTCAACTGGTTTTTGTTGCCAGCCGTACAATGTCATTATGTACTTCTCATTTTCAGTATCCCATGATATAGTCTTTTTAATTCTGACGACACCATCATAAATCCAGTGTTTTATATATTTTTGATTTTGCTCATCTTCTGTAAGCTCAACGAAAGACAGGGCAATTTCAATCGGATTCTCTTGTTTCTTAAAGTGAAAATACTCTTCATTAATTGGTCGGATCGACTCCTCATAAAACAACTCAATTGCTCTCAAAATACTTGACTTGCCAGAATTGTTTTCTCCAATGACTCCAATCAGAGAACCAATATCAAGCTCAATATGTTCAATAGAACGGAATTTCCAGATTTCAAGCTTGCATAGTTTCATAGCACCTACTTATAGTTAAGCCCAACAATACATTATATTCGTGCGGCTATTACCTATTACCACTGCTGCAGCACAGTATAGTAATTAGTGCATCAGTATAGTAATTGAATTGATTCTTGAATTTGAGCGCTTTCCCCACGTGAGTACGTCCCCATCTTCAATAAAGCTTCATAAAACAAGCCCTAAGATTATATGAAAAGATATTAAACCGGCATAGGGGAAAAAGCAAGATAAAATTTAGTAGAGTTTATTGATTACCAGCTACATAGTCTTTGACTGTAATTCATACTTCCCATTAACATCAGCAGGAGTTATGTTATCCGGAGACATTACCCAATACAAATTTAGATAGATATATTTGCGGTCATTACTAACCCATGCATACCCAAAATCCCATGCTTTTTGAAAGCAATTAATTTCATTGAGAGAATAATAATGTCCTTCCTGATTACGATAAGACCAATCACTCCCACGTCCTATAAGTTCAATGGTATATATCTGTTTAAAACTTGGGAAGAGACCTTCAGGTGTAACCAGTTTCCAGTAGCGTTTATTCATTACAATTTTTAATGAATAACCTCCATCAGCTCTTTTGTTTACCGAATAATCTGTCTTGATAGTATGCCCGGCACCAAATATGGAAAGATAAAGTATGAAAATAACGGCTGAAACAATCAGAAACCAACGTGAATATTTCATCTATTGCACCCACATTTGTTATGCCACTTATTTAGTTGATCCTGCGACCATTTCGAAGCGTTATTCCAAGCTTCTCTATCACGATCAGGTGCAGTTGGGTCAATAAGCGGAAACATGTGCCCGAGTCCTAACCCTCTGTTCCGGCTGAATGGTTTCCATCTATATCCTTTACTATAATGAGAAAAATAATCCTGTCCTCGGTGCATGGCCCTCTGAAAGGCATTTTTGTTACATGAGCTAATAGCTTTAGCTACATCATATTCAGATACTGGTAGATCACGAAAATGTCTCTTTGGGTCACCAGTTACTGGATTGGTTGTAGCATCATTATCCTCAAGATTGTAGTCAAAATAGTCTCCGCCCGGAAAATCAGCATGCCCTGGATATAGTGTCATTGGTCTTCCAGGCCCAAAGAGTCCCAGGGAATCAGTCCAGTTTACGGGATTATTTCTAACATAAATGAATAAATGATTATCTCCTCCCTCTATCCCAATCGGATCAGCCTCCACATACCTCCCCATCTCCGCCCTATAATCCCTGAACCAGTTCTGATGCATCCCGGTCTCTTCATCATAATACTGTCCGGGAAAGCGGAGGTTATTTGTTACCGAGCCTGAAACTGACATTGCTTCTCCGAACGGTAAAAACTCTCCCTGCCAGACAACTTGCCCCGTTGAATCGGTCATCAGCATCGGCGTCCCCAGGTGATCATTATGATAGTAATAAATATTGTCCCCTTCTATTTTGGCCAGCGGCCGGCCGTTAATGTATATGTACTCGGCTTTTATGGTGCCGGAACTTGAGGACTCGGCTATCAGCAGTCCGTTTTTGTCATATTGATAAATTTTGCACCATGCCCCGTTATTCGTGTACTTTTTTACCCTATGTCCGTCTCCATTATACACATATTCTCCGAGAATAGTGTCAGTGTCGGTGACACGTGCCAGTCTCTGGTTCTGGTTGTAAACATAAGTTCGCAGTAGGGCAGGGACCCCACCGTCCAGTTCGGATATGGTGTTTCCGTTATTATCATAATTGAGGGTAAAGTTCTTTTCTCCTTCGATTGATGCAAGTTTATT
>JBFLYJ010000157.1:0-7190 GCA_040756635.1 Nitrospirota bacterium | reverse complement strand
GTTAGTTTCAGGCTCGGGTAAGGGGCAGAACATGTTGTACCGCTATATGTAACTTCCCCTGTCCCCCAAGAATGGCTTTCATGTACAGAGCATGGCCAAGGACAAAGGGAATGCCCTCCTTCCTGCAAAGGTCAGACAGCCAGTACCAGGCAAACATGCATTCAGCAGCCACCACAATGTCCTCCCGGAAAGGCTCAATGAATCCGAGAAATTCATCAGGTCCGGCTTCCATGTTTTTTTGCTTGACTATCGCCCCTTTCTCGTCAATAATACAGACGTACATCGAGCGGGCATGGAGATCGACTCCACAATAATACTTGTGCTGTTTAACATAGAATTTCATACAGGCCTCCTTTAAATGAGATTTTGGGATATAACATGATACTGCTTTGCAGTATCATGTTGGAGGCCTTTATTAGTATCCAACCGATGGAGTTGAACGAGTGCCACAGGACACTTTTACAGATGAGCAGTGACTTGAGGTTTGCAAATCGGTTTCATGCTCTTTAACGTCATTCATGGCACTCGTCAGTGATCAGGGCGTTATGTGTCTAATACCGTTTGACATTATTAACGCCATACGATACTATTAGACATAATGATAAAAAATTTTGCAAGCAAAGAAACGGAAAAATTATTCAATCGTGAAGTACCTAAGAAAATTCCAAAGAGCATTCAGCAAATTGCTCGTCGGAAACTTGAGATTTTAGATGCTACCGAGGTGCTTCAAGATTTACGTATACCACCGTCTAATCATCTTGAAAAATTATCGGGTGATAGAAAAGGACAATATAGTATTCGTATCAACAAGCAATTTCGGATATGTTTTGATTGGCGTGACGGGGATGCGTACAACGTAGAAATTGTTGACTATCATTAGGAGGATCATATGACGAAACAAAAATTACAACCAATTCATCCGGGGGAAATTCTGATGGAAGAATTTCTTAAACCCATGGAGATTAGTCAGTATAAATTAGCAAAAGATATTAGTGTACCGGCGAGGCGTATTAATGAGATTGTCCAGGGTAAACGCGCCGTAACTCCTGACACTGCTTTAAGATTATCACGTTACTTTGGTCTTTCGGAACGATTCTGGATAAATTTGCAGGCCAGGTATGACCTCGAAACTGAAAAAGACAAATTATGTGACCGACTTAATAAAGAAGTTCACGTTTATGCTAAGGCCAGTTAATAGAAGACACATAACCATGCGCTGCAGTGAACGAGTACCACAAGACGCTTTTCGAGCTGAGGATGGAGTCAGTTTGCAAAACGTCATTTGCCTTTTTGATGTCTTACGGTGGTACTCCCATTTAAAGGGCACATGTCAAGAAAAAAAGACACCCCGGAAAGCGTGAAAAGGAACTTTTCACGCTCATCTTGTTTATAAGTCACCGAGCATCTCTACCATTGCTGCAGTTTCATTGTATTCGGTGTCAGTCCCAGCGTCCACAAGGACAAGCTTTACTGCACCATACGCCCATCAGGATCAAGACTGATTACATGGGCTCGTCCTCTTTTCTTAAAAGAGAGGCTTGCAGACTTCCATCAGCAATCCTTGATACATACAATCAGTCCTTGGGTCCATTCGACCCCCAGAAAATCTTCAGCTCCATGCCGTGTCCAATTGTTGAGATTGTCTCACGTCTTGTGGTTGTTAACCAGCCCATCGTGGCTCACGACATGGGCAGTAAAGACAACGGCAACTTCTATGTTATATGGGTGGGACGGATTACCAATCACGTCACTGGTTTTACCATACCACTGCTCTGGGTTCACCGTCCCAGCCGTATCTTTATACGAATGTCTTCTCAGACTTAAATGTAACTCCGTCTCTCATTATATAGAAGGCCGCCTTGGCCAGTTTATGGGCCAGAGCATTATATGCCGACATGGCAGTGGTTTTCTGCTTCTTGCGGTTGTAATACGCCCGGGGCTCAGCATACAGCCGCCTTGCTGCCTCGGCTGCTTCGGAATATGCCCATGACAGATATTTATTGCCGCACTTCTTATTGCCCTTGCCCTTTTTCTTTTCGTTGCTTACCCATTTGCTGGATACCTTCCGGCAGTAAGACACATAGTTGCCCGCTTTCTCAAAACGCTCAATCGGGCCGGTCTCAAGCATTATGGTCAGCCCCAGTATCTTGCCTACCCCGGGAATACTCAACAACTTGGTGTACGGCGTCCTGAGTTTCATTGTCTTCTCTACATATTTCTCAACCTCCCTTATCTGCCGGCTCAAATAGTCTATGCAATCCTTACTGACTCTTCCGGCCAGGGCCAAATCTTTGCTGCTCTGAAAAAATGCAGCGCTACGGTCTTCTCCAAGGGCTTTCAGATCATTGACGCTCGGCTTGATCCCGTTGTTGCGGGTAATAATATTCTGCAGACTCAGTAGCAGTGACGTCCTTAGTCTTACCAGATGACCTCTCTTCCTTAAAAGATCCCGTATCGGGCGCTGCTCCTTCGGATATATATAGCCCTCAGGCAAAACACCCAGACGCAGCATCTCCGCAAGCCAGAAGGTGTCGTGCTCATCGTCACTGTACTTTAACCCTTTGTATTTCTGGATGGCAGAAGGATTGGCAAGATGCACCTTGTACCCCTCTGCCATCAACAGGTCCCCCAACCAGTACCAATTATATGTGGACTCCACCGCTATTCCTGTGATATTATCCCTGTACGGGCTAAGCACAGACAGAATAACTTTTGGGTCATTTTTCAGCTTCCTCTTATACACACGTTTCCCGTCGCCGTCAATGACGGCAAGATAACTGTTGCTTGAATGAAGATCAAATGCTGTGTACAATTTCATACGGCACCTCCTATAGGTTAATGGTTTGGTTCTTTGCCTGCCGGCATATCAGATTGTACTCAATCTGTTTTCCTCAGGGGGTGCCCTTTATATGATTATCGCGTCAGTCATTAGGGCGTTATGCAGATGAGCAAGAAGAAATAATTTGCGATATTTTGATAGCAGCAGTTATCACTCATAAATAGGAGGGAACTTGAAGAAAATAATAATTTTATCACTGGTGTGTACGCTTTTATTTGCAATAACTTTTAATTCACATGCAGATATAAATTATTTGCATGAATCCCCGCTTGATATACAACAATCAATAAATGATATGGGCAATGGGTTATGGGAATATAACTTTTCTTTCATCAATACTGATTCATCTCCCATATGGCATCTTTTGTTATATACGACAGAAAATACAACAGACCTCACTAGTTCATTTGAGCATGCTGGAAGCTTCCTGATTGAAACAGCCTATAGCCCTTATGATCCCAGACATATTGATCCTTCTTTAACATACGCGAATACGATATTTTATGGAGCTGATTTATACAACTTTGCGACGTACGGTCTGGATGTAGGTGCGGCAGCCACGATGTCTTTTCAGTCAGCGTACCAGGGATATAACTTTTTGTATGTTTATGAGACTGTCGACTCAGGTTATGCGCATACTAATGGTGGCTATGTAGCATCTATGGGCTATACTTCCATTGTTCCAGAACCAATAAGCTCTGTTCTCTTTCTTGCCGGCGGAACTTTGATAGCTGGACGGAGAATTATAAAAAGAAAGACTGCATAACCATTGAGTGCACAGTGACCGAATGCCGGCGGCGACCATTTTGCTCGGGATTAATTTGAGTAGTGCTGATTATCCTTTAGCACTTTTTACGAGATACAGGCCCTCGTCAGTGACTCATTCGTTATACCTCTGAAGCACTCAGAGAATAAGTCGGCTAAGATAGCAGTTTTGATGTATCAAATAATATATTGTGAGGAGGTTTTTCAATGAAGCATATATTAATGCTCCTATCTATTCTCATTTTAATTTTAGGTTTGTCTGTTCAGTCTCATGCAGCATTGGAGCTCCGCGGAATGGGGACATCAGACTACGGCACATATCGACTTATCTATGACACTGACCATAACATCACTTGGTACGATTTATCCAACTCAGTGGATACATGGGATAACCAGATGAACTGGGCGTCTGGCTTGACAGTGGATTTTGGCGGGACTGTGTTCGCCGACTGGCGTTTACCGTCAACTGTGGATGGCAAATATGTTTGGGGTTGTAATGGCACCACCACAGGCGGTTATAACATAACGAGCAGCGAGATGGGGCACCTGTTCTACGCAGAACTTGGGAATAAGGGATATTATAGTACCTATTGCAATGTTCAGCCGGGTTGGGGATTATCAAATAAAGGATTATTTACTAGTCTGCAACCGTATTACTACTGGTCAAGCATAGAATATACGGCCGATCCGCTCCACTCATGGCAATTCGACTTTGTCAGTGGCGGACAGGATTTTGTCGGAAAGGACAGCCTCCAGTATGCCATAGCCGTACGTACCGGCGATGTAACAGTTGTCCCTGAACCGATTAGCTCTATTCTTTTTGTCACGGGTGGATCATTACTTGCAGGACAGAGGTACATAAAAAGAATACGCAAGACTTTACTCTTGTAAGACTTCAGGTTGTCTTCATAGTAACTGCTTGTGCTAAGCAAAATGACATTCATTAGTCTTCGTAACATGATCTGGAAAGGCCTGGTCGTCCTGTTACTCGCGGGTATCGGCCTGTGCTTTCTCTACCCTGACATTTCAAAGCTGAAAAAGGATAATCCGGCTAAAACATCGTTCATGAAACACCGTGAACAAGAATGGCTGGCAAGAGGAAAATCCACGAAGGTAAAGCAAGTATGGGTTCCGATTAACAGGATATCGCCGTACCTCGTCAAAGCGGTCATTATAGCCGAAGACGACAAGTTTTATAAGCATGAGGGATTTGACTATGAGGCGATTCAGAAGGCGATTGAAAGGGACATCAAACAGAAGAAATTCAAATTCGGCGGAAGTACGATAAGTCAGCAGCTGGCGAAAAATCTCTATCTGTCGTCTTCTAAAAATCCGCTGAGGAAAGCGATGGAAGCCTTTCTGACCTGGAGACTTGAAATGAACCTGTCCAAAAAGAGGATACTCGAACTTTATCTCAATGTAGCCGAATGGGGTGAAGGAATATTCGGTATAGAGGCCGCTTCATTACATTATTATGGTAAGCCGGCGGCTGAACTGACCCCGGAAGAGTCTGCGCGGCTGGCATCGGTGCTGCCCAATCCAAGGAGGTTCTCCCCTGTCGGGGCGTCGAAGTATGTGGAAAAAAGATCAAGGACTATTTTAAATATTATGATAAGGAGAGGTGTCATATCAGATGAATATGACATACGTGAACAACCGCAATAAATTATGGTGCCGATCAAAAAGCCCCTGGGCGTTCACCGAAATCCGAGAGGGTTTACATTCCTTTACCTGTTTTATTAGACTTGTTCAACGATTTATTGCATATAATGGTTTATATAACGTGTGAAGTATAGAGGGGCAAAGGTTTAATGAGATGAAGGTAGAACTTTTTGTGCTTTGTGATGCCGCCACTGACTATCAGGGGAAGCTGAACCTGCTTGGGACATTCGACTCGGTCTGGGCCAAACAGGTGCCGGCCGTGCATCCGTTATGTGCGGTCGCCCTCAGAATCCGTTTTTTGAAGATAGAGGAAGGGGAGCATAAAGTAAAGATCAGCATAGTTGACGCAGACGGTAAGGCGGTGGTAAAGCCGGTTGAGGCCGGCGTTAATATTCAGTTTCAAAATACCCCGCTTACTTCAATGGCAACGAATATGATATTGAATCTCCAGGGACTTCAATTTCCGGACTACGGTGAATATTCCATAGATCTGGCCCTTGACGGAAGGCATGAAGTATCTCTTCCTCTCTATGTCAATAAAATACCGGCTCAGTCGGTCAATTAGTAGCAGGGGGCCCGCACGGATATAGGCCCCGGATGCGTCCTGACCCCGGATAAAACGGCTTTACAAATCGTTTAATATTGATTAGACTTTTTCATCATATCGAATCAAAGGCGATATAAGGCCGTTTGACTGAAGCAAATGGAATTTCCCTTAAGAGATAATGTAATTATGAAAATATCAATAAGAAGGAGGGTAATATGAAAAAGATCGTTGCGCGGTTTGCACTCGTATATTTTTTAATTTCTGCTTTGTCGGTATTCACATCAGGATGCCAGACAGTCCAGAACGTCTGGGACAGTACGAAGGAAATTGTCGGCATACAGAAGAGAGACATGATGATCAGCGAAATCAAGGACGCCCGGCAGTCGCTGGAGGACGTTAAGGTCCAGTTCCAGTCCGCGATGGACAAATTCAACACGGTATTATTCAGCAAAGAGGGGAAGCTGGAAGAGAAGTATAAAACCCTGAAGGCCGAGAACGAAAAGACTGGAAAGAAAGCCGGCGATATCCAAAAGAGCATAGATTCGGTAATACGTGTCTCTGAAGCCGTGTTCGCGGAGTGGGAGGCAGAACTGGGACAGTATTACAGTGAAAATCTTCGCAGCGGCAGTGAGAAAAGGCTGCAGGAGGCCAAGAGTCAGAACAACCGGTTTATTAATGCGATGACGCAGGCCAATGAAAAGGCCGGTCCGGTTATGGCCGCATTTAATGATCTAGTGCTGTATTCTCGTCATAACCTCAACAGCGAGGCCGGGGATTCCCTGACGATCGAGCTCGAATCGGTGAAGGGAAAAATTGAGGCGTTCTTTCAGGAAGTAGATACGGCCAAGGCCGAAGCAGACTCGCTTTTAAGCATGATGGCCGGAAGCGAGGCTGCCGTCAAGTCTGAGAAAACGGATTAACCGCCGAGGGCCCGGTTTTCAGCAGGGGCTATGAGGGGGTGATGATCTCGCTTGCCCGAGGTGTTTTCCTGTTCTTTTTTGTCCCCTGGGCAGGCTGGATTTCCTTTTGTAAAAATTGCTGATAAGGGATTTTTGAAATTATTTCTTCAACTGTAGTGACGCCCTCTTCCACTTTCGAGATGGCGTCTTCGAATAATGTTTTTGTCCCGATATTTCTGGCGCATTCCCAGAGATCTTCTTCCGTGAATTTCTTCGCGATCATTCGCTTGATTTGAACATCCATTTTCAGCAGCTCATAGATCCCCACTCTTCCTGAATATCCTGTATAATTGCACTTGCTGCATCCGGTGCCTTTGAAACTGGTCCTTAAGGGGAATGTGAACATGGACGGTATTTCCTCGGGGACCGCAACCTCGATTTTACAGTGATTACAGATTTTTCTAACCAGCCTCTGGGC
>JBFLYJ010000156.1:0-7235 GCA_040756635.1 Nitrospirota bacterium | reverse complement strand
GCATTCAGCACCAGTGCTATTCCGGTCTCCGTTCCGATGTGCCGGCGACAGCATAACCAATCAAAGAGCATCATGGCAAGTTACTTTCTGATGCAGGCCCGCCGCTGGCGGGCTGGGACGCTAAATTGAAAGACCTGATAACCATAGTGTAACAAATTCAAGCCCCTCCAAAATGGAACAGATTCTCGTTGATTTGAAAAAAAGTTTACAGGAAATCGCCGGCGATCGCTTGATCAAGATGGTGCTTTACGGCTCCAGGGCGCGCGGTGATTTCAGCAAGGATTCCGATACGGATATTGCCATTGTTATCCGCGGACTTTCCCCGGAAATGAAGCGTCGCATGC
The DNA here is from genome assembly GCA_040756635.1 of Nitrospirota bacterium. GTDB lineage: Bacteria > Nitrospirota > Thermodesulfovibrionia > UBA6902 > UBA6902 > UBA6902. Next base: position 6,891 of record JBFLYJ010000156.1, on the reverse strand, counting down.
TGAGCCGGATTGCCGACATCGAATTCGAATATCTCCGTTCCCTCTCCACCCTGATTCTGTCGGAAGAGGATTTCCTGCAGCTCAGAAAGCGCGAACGCCGGATCGCTGTCGATATCGAGAGAGAGGGGATTCCCCTATGACAGAAGAGAATCGACGAGAAAACATGCGCGCCGAACTCGACAGAGCGACGGAGGCCCTTGCAGCCGCCACACTCCTGTATGAAAACGGCTATATCAGCGATGCCATATCACGACTGTACTACTTCGTTTTGTATAATATCAGGGCGCTCTTGTTATCGAAAGGTTTGGAGCCGCGAAGCCATGATGGGGCATTTCGCCTTCTGGGGCTGCATTTTGTCAAGGAAGGTCTCATGGATAAGAGGGCGGCCCAGGTCTTTTCAAAGTTGATGAAATTCAGGGAAGAAGCGGACTACAATCCTATTTCGATGTTTACAAAAGAGGATTTTGTTGCATTGAAAGGGGAAGCGGAAATATTGGCTGCCTCGGTAAAAAAGCTACTCGGTTAGCGGTCAGTTTTTAAACGGACCTCCATTAGCCCCCCGTCAAACGCTAAAATTTAAAGACCTGACCCCCATGACATGCTGCTTCGGCATCCTCAGCGATGAAAAGATCAAGCGTTACTTCGAACTCGGCTGCGAGGTGAAGGGTCTCGGGCGTGGTCATGTGAAACGAATAAAGGATTCCGTGAACTTGAAGACCTGATTCCATTGATCTCAAGGAGGGCATCATGGCAAACAGGGCGCTGTTGGTAGGGGTAAACAAGTACAGGATTGCCGGATCGGACCTGAGCGGATGCGTCAACGACGTGACAAACATGAACGATATCCTCCTCAAGTATTTTGGCTTCACGACCAAAGAGATCACCATCCTCGTCGATGAAAGGGCAACAAAGAAGAACATTCTCGACCGGCTCAAATGGCTCGTCAACAAGGCGAAGGGCAACGACAGGCTGCTGTTCCATTTCTCGGGGCACGGTTCGCAAATTGTCGATAGAGATGGAGACGAGCCCAGGGACAGGAAGGACGAGATCATCTGTCCCCACGATATGGACTGGGACGGAACCTTCATCAGCGATGACGACCTCGGGAAGATCTTCTCATCCCTGCCCAATGCCGCCAATCTCGATGTTTTTCTTGATTCCTGCCATTCCGGCACGGGAACAAGGGAGATGGAGGCCATCCGCGCCCTTCCCTTCGAGCTTTCTTTCAGGCCGAGGTTCCTGCCTCCCCCAGCGGATATCGCAGCCAGGGCCGACGACGAGGATATGGAGGTCAGAAAACTCCTTCGAGGAGAGAACCCGATGAACCACGTCCTCTATTCGGGGTGCAGGGACAACCAGACCTCCGCCGATGCGAATATCGGCGGAACCTACAACGGCGCCTTTACCTATTACACCTGCAAACACCTCAGAGAGAACCGGGGAAACCTGAGCCGGGCGGAGCTGATCAAGCGCGTTCGGGCATCCCTGAAATTCAACGGCTTCAGCCAGATCCCCCAGCTCGAAGCGCCCGCTGCGGAAAAGAAAAAAAAGATGCTGGAATAAGCGCCGCTTCTTTGGGAAAACGCTAAATTTAAAGACCTGACCCCATAAAGCAGGTGAGGTGCATGATAAACTTAGCCAGAAGATTGATGCCATTACCGCCGATCTTGCCGCCCATCGGCGGGATACGGAGGCGCATCCGGCACTCTACAAGGTCAAAGAAGTCGATGCAGTATAACAACTCCCAAGAAATATGGGAACAACCGAATAAATTGATCGAATACGGAAATACATCTAAAGAGATCTTTACGGAAAAGACGTTCATAGTTTAAAGGAGAACGGCTTGAAAACTGATTCGTATAGGAGGGAATGGCTGTGTTTATGAAACCTAAGAAGTATTCTTCATTTTCGATATGGGTTTTATTTGTAGTCCTCCTATCGTTCATTACCGCAACGGATTCTTACTGTGCAGCGGGCAAGCCTAATAAGATGGCGACTCACCTCTGGGATCGCCTTACTGCCGGATTGACGGCAGATTCAATCATTGAATTTGAACAAAAAGCAGATCTGTCGGCGGCCTATAGTATGGATTGGGACGCTCGTGGAATCTATGTGGTCGAAACACTCAAAAGAGTCGCTCAGGAGTCACAGGCGGAGGCAATCCGCTACTTGCAGGCAAAAGGACTTCGATATGAATCATACTTTACCAGTAATGAGATACATGTATGGGGATGTAATTTGAACACAGCGATCGATTTAAGTAACCTACCCCATGTAAAATCCATAAGGGAAGCGCAGGTTATTTATCTGGATCCGATAATCACTGATACCATAGTCCCCGAAGGAACCACGGCTTGGGGAATCACAGACGCCAAGGCAGTTCAATTCTGGTCCACCTTTGGTAAAAAAGGGGAGAATATCGTTGTGGCGAATATCGATTCCGGAGTACAGTGGAATCATCCGGCGCTTGTCAATCAGTTCAATTGCCCCGGTGCACCGACCGATTCGAAATGTTGGAGGGATCCGGCAAATATATGCGGTTCTGCGGGGGCATGCGACAACAACGGCCATGGTACACACACGATGGGAACGATGGTCGCCAAGGATGACCCGTCCCTGACCTATATCGCCGGCATGGCGCCAAATGCCAAATGGATTGCCTGCAAGGGATGTGAAGGTAGTTATTGTACAGACGCATCTTTAAACTCCTGCGCTGATTGGATTTTAGCGCCCGGAGGAAATACCGCAAATCGACCACATATCGTAAATAATTCCTGGGGAGGTGGTGGAGGCAACAGCTGGTACCTAGGCAAGGTGAACGCCTGGCGCGCGGCGGGGATTTTTCCGGCTTTTTCGGCTGGCAATAATTATACTTGCAGCTCACTCGGAAGCCCTGGCGATTACCAGGAGAGTTTTAGCACAGCTAGCCACACCTCCACTCGTACTATCAGCAGCTTCTCAAGCAAGGGTCCCTCGGCCTTTGGTCACTCCCCTTATACCAAACCGAATATCAGCGCTCCCGGATCCTCGGTATGCTCGACAATACCGGGAAGTTCCTGGAGCTGCAATTATAGCGGAACATCCATGGCCAGTCCGCATACAGCCGGAGCGGTGGCTCTGCTTTGGTCTTGCAGTCCCTCCCTGCGCGGTCAGATCGATCAGACTTTCCAGACCCTTCAGAACAAGGCCGACACGCCCCCGGCCGGTAATTGCGGCGCCCCGCCGGATGCGCAGGGAAACTACACATACGGCTATGGTTATTTGAATGTACTTGCAGCGGGCCAGGGTATTTGTGGCGGCGAGGCTTCACCTATTGATTGTTCCGGAGGGGCGGTAGTACTACAGAACGTGACTTTCTTATCCGGGAATACCTATAACTGCACAGCGACAACATCCATCACCGCCGGAACGGGAGTAACCGTTCAAAGCGGAGCAGCAGTGAACTTCCGGGCGCCGATTATCGACCTCCTACCCGGGTTTCATGTGGAAAGTGGGGCTGCATTCAGTGCGAAGCAGGCTACTGAATCATCCCCGATACCACCACCATCTCCACCCCCGACGTGCCCGGCTATTCCAAACGGAAATTTCGAATCAGGCCGAACTATATGGACGGAATTTTCGACTCATGGATGGCCTCTCATTGTCACTCCTCCTGATTTGATAGTGGATCCTCATGGCGGGTCCTGGGGTGTCTGGCTAGGAGGAGATTATAATGAGACCAGCTATATCCAGCAACAGGTGACTGTATCGTCCGCTTGTCCTTACCTGGTGTTTTATCATTGGATAGCATCAGAAGACATTTGCGGTTATGATTATGGGACTACACGTATCAACGGTACAGTCGTGGATACTGTCAATCATTGCAGTTCAAATAATACCGGTGGATGGGTGGTAAAATCCATCAACCTGAGCAGTTACTCCGGTCAGACCGTAACCCTGCAAATTCGATCTGTAACAGATGGGAGTTTGAACAGCAATTGGTTTATTGATGATGTTTCATTTCGGGCAAGTGCTCCAACAAGCGCCCCACCAACAATGAAGGATAAGAAAATACAGTTTTCAAATGTACTGAAAAAAAATCTTCGTCGCTAATAGTGAAAAGGAGAGCTGTGGGCAGTCCGAAACAGCGAAAAATAACCGAATCTTTTCATCTATTCAATGAATAAGGAGGTATGTCATGTATGGTTTATTACAAAAGAGTGTTTTTGTATATCTTATTGTTTTTTCATTTATTTTAGGCGCTTTCAGCACGGGGTATAGTAGCGGCAAAATCAAGCTTGAAAAGGAGTTAGGCATCGTTGTGCCTGTGGCGGGAGTCACCGACCTGCCCAATGAAATAACCCTTCGGATGTTCGACTCGAATACCGCCGCAATACCATTGACATCGCAGGCGTTTCCTCGGGGTGAGTATTCCGCATATTACAACATGACCAAATCAGACGGTCTCACCGAAATGAATGTCGTCAAGTTTGAGATGAAATTAAATAAATTCGATAAAATTCTTGACTATCTCGACACCATAAAGCGGACGGAAGATTTCTGGATCGAGGTGGATTTTGACGGCAAGCTCATAGGACAGAGGGAACAACTGGACAGGCAGATCACAAAACAGATTTTAGCGACGGTCACCGCGCAAAGCGTCGACACCTCCGATCCGTCTTCTGCTCAGTCCGTAGCGCACTCTGGCAGTTCCTTCACATCAGGGACAGCTACAAGTCAGGTGTCTGCTCAGAAAGGGGCGACAGCTTCAGGTATCATTGGGCCGTTGAATGTGGCAGGGTCAGATGGATCGGTTCAGTACAACAACGGGGGTGTTCAAGCTGGAGCCAGTCAGTTCTACTATGATGACGTAAATCATAGGGTTGGTATCGGGACGGCGACGCCGAAAAGCTTGCTAGATGTTGCTACCTCTGCCGGCGGTCTTCAACTTGCGGCTGGCGGTGGACCAAGTATCGGAAGCAATATATACTACTCAGGTGGATATAAATATATCGTAAATGGGTACGCCAATATTGCCACATTCGGGGGTGGTGATTATCATTTTTATACGGCGCCGTCAGGGACAGCTGGTGCCTCAGTATCATTGAAGGACAGGTTGACGATATTAGCCTCCGGCAACGTCGGCATCGGGTCGGCTACGCCGGCGGGAAACTTACACATTGAGACAAACGGAAGTCCAGTCCTAATTTTAAAAAATTCTACCGCAAATGGCGCTGGTTTAACATATGGGCAGTTGGAGTTCAGAACCGCTGACAGCTCAATGTCAGGAGCTAATATTGGGGCTCAAATTGATTCATATGATGATAATGGGGGCTGGGGTGACAGAGCTGCTCTAAGATTTTATACGAATAATGGGGTATCTTTGGGAGAAAGAGTACGTATTGCAAGTAACGGCAACGTCGGCATCGGGACGACGAGTCCTTGCGTGGATTGCAAGCTCGCAGTCAACGGGAAGATTCGGGCGAAGGAGATTGTTATTGATACAGGCTGGGCGGATTTCGTGTTCTATGACAACTATACGTTGATGCCTCTTCAGGAGGTAGAGAAGTTCATAAAGACGAATCAACATCTTCCCGGTATTCCCACAGCGGCTGATGTAGAAAAGGAAGGCGTTAGTTTGGGAACCATCAGCGCGAAACTACTTCAGAAGATTGAAGAGTTGACTCTATATGTAATTGATATGAAAAAAGAAAATAATGTCCTCAAGGGGGATTTGGCTGTTCTGCAGAAGCAAATGGCTATTAAATAATTATCGGTACAGAAGGATATTACGACTGCCCTCAAAGGTGTGGACTTCGTTGTTTGGGATGTCCACTATACAGTATAACTGTGTCCTCAACCCCGCAGTGAAGTCATCAAAATTACAGGTGTCACCGGTAATGTAAAAATGTGAGAGGTTTGAAAAGCTGCTAATTTTGGTAGGGGACGGATTCTCACCGAAAAAATTTGACAGGCAATGCTGACAGGGGCGTCAAAGAACCCCCTTTGATCCTATGTCCATTACGATGAGTTCATATTTCCCTCCCTGCAGCGTGCGATTTGGACGCCGTCTATGTCATCCTGGGCTCATATGAGACACCACCCCCTTTCCTATGCCAACACCTTCGTTCCTCTGAAGAGGTTGAAGGCCAGCTGCCTGAAGAGAGCATCCAAGGCATTATTGACCAATCTGGTGAACCTGGCCCGATGGGCACGATGATGAAGATGGCTAATGCCGAAATATTGTTCGACCACGTACCGGACCTTGGAGATCGCCTTGTTCCGCTCTTTTTCATAGGGGGTCAGTTGAGCTCCCCGTGTGGCTTTTCGCATAATGCCGTCCTGGATATTGTTAAGGCTCAGAAACTCCCGGTTATTCTCTCCAAAGTAGCCCTTGTCGGCAAAGACCTTCTTTATGGGACTGTTGGTATGACAACTGCCGGCGACACACAGGGGAAGATAAGGGCTGTCATGGAAAGAGGCCGGGGTCATTTCCGTAGCCAGGACAAATCCGTAGCGGGTATCCACGGAAGCATGCTCCTTCAGACCAAAATGGGGGACGTTGTTTCTGACGGTCCAGCCGGAATCCAGATCCCGGGAAAACTTCATCGGTTTACCCATTTTATCCAGACATCCCTCCGGAGATTCTCGTTTGATCTTTTCTTCTTTCAGCTTTTCCTCGCTGATGGGATGACTGGCAGACTGTACCAGACGGGCATCGATGGCAATGCCCTCATTGATGGCTAATCCCCGAGAGGCAAATTGGGACAGGAGCTCATGGTTGATGTCACCTTGCACATTAATCTGATGCCTATTTTTCACATTCGTTTGATGTCTTGCAATAATATTAGCTGTAGAGGTTTTGTTGATCAGCGGGCCCATGGCAGGAGTTACCCACAGCCTGGTTATCGA